>JAJZKS010000126.1 GCA_021850835.1 Thermoplasmata archaeon | reverse complement strand
GTGAGAAATAAAGAGCCAAAATCATAACTGCTGTTGCATAAGTCAGCATTGACAGGAAGGGAGCTTGTCCTCCAATTGACATAAAAAATACTTCCCAGAAACCAAGTTCTCTCCTTAATCCGACTTCCTTTCTACCATTATTAGCACTTTCCTGCATCGCTTTTACCTATCCCGCATCTATGGCGATTAATTATTAATATTTTGACTGGATCTATTCTTCTTTACCTTATTATTTTCCCAGTGTTGATAGCAGGGGAAGTTTCGTCCCCTTTATGATTTGTTTAATCTTCACTGGGTCTGACTTCAACTTCACCAGTGTTGTCTCTGCCCTGCTGCATAGTTCATCATAGCCCCTGGGGCAGAAATTCAGGTGTTCCTGATACTTCAGTGCATCCCACTCCAGTTCGTCAGGATTCAACTCTGGAGAATATGCAGGTATGCGTCTTGCTATGAGCCTGTTGTTGTGAATGCCGAGGTATTCCTTCGCATTGTTGCTCCTGTGGATCATGATGTTATCCCAGAACAGGTACAGAAACCCTTCAATACCTGAAAGAAGTTGATCCAGGAACGTTATGATGTGATCCTCATTCATCCTCCCCTTCGCGATCATGAAATAGAGATCGCCATCCTCAGTGACTGCAGAGGATATGGATATCTTATCCCTCCTTTCCCTGACCTTCATGACCGGTCGCTTTTCCCCTCTGTGACAATGTCTTTCTCACGTTGGGCCTGCTCTGCATTCCGGATTCATCCTGAAAGAGGATTCTTGCATTCTTCTCGCGTGCATCCTTCACGTATTCGGGATATTCATACTCAAGCCATTCTCTTACATACTCCGGTTCTTTTCCACTGCACTGAGGAGAGGCATCTGTGAGCTGTATCCCAGCACATCGAGCAGCTGCCATATATACGTGGGTATCCGTAGGCCAGGGCACCGGAGTCAATGATTTTCTTGAGTGTCTCCTTCTGATCCACTGACAGGTGGGATTTTCTGCCCGTCTTCTTCCTGCTCCTGTAATCATGGTCATTCTCGATGCGTTTCTTCCATTCGTATACAGTCCTCCGGTTTACGCCAACTTTCCTGGCCACGGCAGTCTGCTTCATGCCCGACCTTAGCAGTTCCATGCCCTCTTTGCGTTTCCATTCAGCTTCAGACAATGTTCCGGAATTCCGTTCAACAGCCGCTAATACGGTATAAGATAATTAAATATACGTGACTTTACATCAATCGTCTCCTTTTATTCTGTGGAACCTGTGTTTCACTGGTTTTTCGGGTCCGCTTGTCAGGGTGCTACGGCGTGTATTTGAGCCTGGTTCATCATGGTTGGTATTTCAGGGCGTTTGTGTGGTCATGGATGGTAAGGTTTTTATTCACAGGGTGCATACATGTTCATGCCTGGAATCGTCTGGAAATCTGTGCATGGGAAGAAGTACATGGTGCTAAGGTGGAAGAAATGGGAAAATGGCCAGTCCAGGGTGACGAAGGAGATATACATAGGCGATGAGGAGAGGCTTGCCCGTATTCTCGAGAATCCGGGTGCGGATCTCGAGATCACTTCCCTCGGTTACGGTGCCACTGCATCGGTAATCGCCATGGACAGGACAGTGGGGGTGAAGGTCATTGTGGATGAGATTATGGGGCACAGGGGTAGCGGCATGTCACCGGGGGACTATGTGCTGCTGTTTGTAATGAACAGGCTCTCCGACCCGAGATCAAAGAATGGCATGGCTGAATGGATGGCCACCGATTTCGCATCCACCATATATTCACAGGTATCTTCACAGGGTTACTGGAACGTCATGGATCGCTTCACGGAACCACAGATCAGGGAGATCAAGGTCAGGATCAGGGACCGCCTGATCTCCATGGGCTATGATCGCTCGAGGATCTTCATCGACGGATCGAACTTCTACACCTACATGAGGGAGAACGGCATGGCCAGGAGGGGTCATAACAAGGCTCACAGATATGACCTGAACCAGATCGCATACTACATAGAGGCCAACGAGGATTACATACCGCTCTATGGTGACTCGTATCCCGGCAATGAACCGGATGTCAACACGTTCGGGATGATCGTCGAGAATGTCCCTGACGATTCAATACTGATCTTTGACCGGGGATACAATTCGGAGGAGAATGTCAAGAAGATAGAGAAGAGAATGTACGTTGGCGCACTGATACAGTCGGATCACAGGGACCTCATGGCAATTCCGCTTGGGAGGGATTCGTTCACCGAGACCAGGAAGAGAGTTTACGGCAGGGAACACAGGATCATTGTATACCACAGTTCCAGGCTGGAGAAGAGACAGATCATCTCCTTCATGAAGAGGTTCAAAATGGCATACATGAAGGTACGCAGCATCATGGCATCTGGGGATTCCGATGCCCTGATCAGGGCGCAATATTATCTGGAATCCGTGCACCTGCAGGAGACAATTCTCCTGCCGGATCTCAGGGTCAACAGGGAACGCATGCATGAGAGATTGGGAATGCTCGGGAAGGGGGCGCTGTTCACGGACATTGAAAACGTGAAATCCGGGGACATCATCGATCTCTACCGGAAGCGGAACAGGGTGGAACACTGCTTCCGCACCATCAGCATGCGTGATCTCATGTCCCCGGAATACCACTGGACGGACCAGAAGATAAGGGTTCACATGCTCTTTTCCCACATAGCATACCTGTTCCTTGCCCTGATCTACAACAGGATAAGTGAGATCGGATCGCTGGCATCCACCACGGAGATCCTGAAAACGATCAGGATAACCATGCTCGCCAGAGGAAGATCAGTCAGGAAAGTGATAAAGTCGGAGGACGAGAGGGGGAGAAAGGCCATGGACATCCTTGGCATCAGGGACCTGAATTAGCACCCTGAACCCAAATTCCTGGCGGGTCCGTGCAATAGCCACCTGAAAGTGTTTTAAGATTCAAAGCATGTAAAGTCACGATATACAGTTTATTATATCAAATAATCCATAAAGAGATTATATATACCGAAAGAGCAGTAAACTGCCTGTTCCTTAAAAGAGAAGCGATGCTTATATTTCCACGGTGTCCTCTCGACTCCATATACTGCAGAGAGTATTTTCCTCTCATTGAAGCTACAAACGGAATCGCAATAAACGCCATAACAGCGAATATTAGGAAGATCTCTTTGATCCCCAGGTGCATCAGATAGCCTGTTGTGAACGGCGCAACTATGAGGGCAAGAGCAACCCAGAAAGAGAATGATGCCTGTTCCACCTGTCTCTTTGATTGATCCTTTGATGCCATACCTGCCATCGTCATGAACGAATCCATAACAAGACCGGTTATAAATCCGTCAATAACCATGAGCGTATATACCTCTGCAAACCCGGTCGCAACTATGTATATCGGCATAGTTATGCCAAGAAACGCAAGCGATATTATCTCTACGGTCTTCAGCTGACTTGGTCTGAACTTTCTCATGAGGAATGCAGCAATGGCAAACGCCACGGTGAATAATGCAAATCCAATGCCCACCTCGAAAGAATCCATGCCAAATGCCAGTCCAATTGAGCCGATGGATGTTTGATAGAACTGCAAAAGATATCTGCCTATGAACGCGGCTATTATGATCAACCACTCCGTTCCACTAACCTGACCAAGATCCAAACCCACCTTCCTTAATTTCTTATTTCTCTGGGTATATGCCTGAGAATTCATCGGTCCTTCATTCACCATTGTTGTCACCCTTCCTTTCCTTCCCAAGAGGAGAATGCGGCGCAGTTTCCAAGTTATTTGAGACGTTTCTAAGGATGTCCCTGACAAAAGTCCTGTATTTTGGATTAATAGAATAATAGCTGAATTTCCATCTTTCTTTCTGCTTGAGAAGGCCTATGTCATACATTTTCCGAAGGTGCGTTGTAACTGTCGGCTGTGGCATTCCCAGAGCCGGCTGGAGCTCGCAAGCACACACTTCATGATACTTTGTCATGATTTGCAGTATGGCAATTCTGGCCCTGTTCCCCAGAGCACTGAGAATTCTGGATACTTCATCATATTCGTCGATGTTGACATTCTCGATCTTCTTTATCTCACAAAACTCAGATTCATCACTCATTTGCTCACCGCTGTTGTACTGTACTTCCTTGTTACCTCTATCTTTTGCATCCTTCCTAATTGCATCCATACGAGCAGTAGCATCAGAGGAATCTCCAGCATCGGTCCTATTGCAGTAGTTATAGCAACATATGGATACGCTGAAAAGGCCGCCACAGCAATTGCAATGCTCACCTCAAAATCCCGTGCTGAAACCGTGAAGCCTATGGCAGTTGAGTCCGGATAATCGTAACCAGCTTTTCTTGAAGTGAGATATCCCAGGTGGAACAGAACGAAGTAGAAGATGAGCATCACAATTCCAACCATCCAGACCAGTGACGGTGTGTCAATAATTCCATAGCCTTCCCCCCAGAATATCACGACTATGGTCAACAAAAGTGCGACTGTTTGTATCGATCCAAGGATACTTAGCACTTTGGAGAAGTATTGCTTCCTCTGCAGCAGCCTTCTGGTTAACATTCCTGCCAGCAGTGGGAGAACCAGATAAAAGAAGACGCTCTCCAGGATCAGGAATGGATTTATGATAACAGAAGTTCTCGCAAGGAGATACACAAGGAAAGGCGTGGTTATGATTTGTATTATTGAGTTCCAGGCAACAAAAGAAACCCCTAGGGGCAGGTTGCCATGAGCGAGATCAGTCCAGACCATGACCATTGCAATACATGGTGCTACGCCAAGCAGAATGATGCCCACCAGCACCTGGGAAGCGACTGCAGAACTCAGGAAGCCATAATGTATGTACATCACGTCGATGAAAAAATACGCTATCCCCGCAACAAGAAATGGCGCGATCGCATAATTCAGGAAAACCATCAGCCCAACTGTTCTGATATTTTTAAGACTTCTGCCCATATCATCGAGTCGGACCTTTGCCATTGCAGGATATATCATGAAAAAGAGCCCGACTGGTATTCCGTAGGTTGCTACGCCAGAGCTCTCGGACTTAAAGCCAAATCCAATGGTCAGACCTATTGCGATGGCGATCACAACAAAAACCGGAAAGAGCAGTGTCTTGACACCCAGTTTCATTCTAATACTATCGTCTGTCATATCGTTCTCGCTAGGTTTACCAATTCCGGCATGAACACATCAAGGTCGAAATGGGTTCTGCCGGTAAGTATCCTATCAGATGCCCTGATCACGGGCGAATCAACATAGGTTGCTCCCGCTTTTTCAACCGCGGATTTGATGGAAGAATGCCCAGTAACTTCTTTCCCATTCAGGAGCCCCGCTTCAGCGAGCAAGAGTGGAGAGTGGCATATCGTTGCAAAATACGTTCCCTCTTTGAACATTTTCTCAATAATACCAACAGTTTTAGGATGCTTCAACAGATTTTCTGGCGATTTGGCCCCCGGAAAGAATACCAGACCATATCTGTCAAGCAAGTTTGACAGGAGTTTAGTAGGAAGTATGGAATCTATTCCAAACTGTCCCTTATACGGTCTGTTTTCCCAGGCAAGTATATCGAAATCTATCTTCTCTTCCCTCAGCCTGTAATATGGTACCCACAATTCCAAGTCATGGTAGCCTTCGTCCAGCATTATTGCAACTCTTTTCATACTGTAGTATTACAATGTCATATTAATATATTATTATGTGAGTTCAAAAGTAGCAAAGTAAATAGCTGATTAACCTAATGAGCGATTAGTATTAGAAT
>JAJZKS010000125.1 GCA_021850835.1 Thermoplasmata archaeon | reverse complement strand
AACATATTTTTGGATTAAATGGCCTTGTACCTCTTCAGTGATACCTCAAAAATCTCCCCGTCAGAACCGAGGGTGTTCAGGATTTCGTCAACTTCTCCCTGTGAAATCTGGGCATTAGTCGCTGCAGCCAGTATATCTTCGTACCTGCAACCCCTACCGTCCTCATCATTGTTTCTCACGTAGTCCAGAACAAGTTCCCTGTGGACCGTATCTCCCTCTGGTGTTGCACTCGGGGACTGTAAACCTGAAGCTACTGACTCCATATCAGCCGTATTATAGTCAGGGTAATTCTTTGCAGCCCTCACGGCACATTCTGATTCCTCTTCCGTGTATCCCATTTTCCTCAGGTCATCAGAAGTTGGGGATTCGCTCTTCAAAGCTGCCCTGATTGCGAAGATTTTCCTTCTGGCAATGTGGCTTGCCCTGAGGTTCCAGTACTTCAGTGAGGTGTCATCTATCTTCACAGCTATTTCCGGATTTATATTGAAATATATCTTCCCTTCATTCTGGAAGGTTGCCAGGCGCCCCATTACCATTACCATATCATTGGGTTCCAGGCTGTCAAGCATGATTTTCCCCTGGCTCCCGAAGTCATTTGAAAAGGCAGTAAGATAGAAGTTTCCGGTGGAATCGGCCACAGTCATCTTGGTCATGTTTTCCTCGGAATTCTTCTGGGTTACTCTCCCGGTAATTAGGACACGCCTGATTTTGGAGCCAAGCGGGGTGATCACATAGGGTTTGGCCCTTTCTTCCTCGTGGTTTTCCTCAAGAACAGTTGAGTCCCTTATTTCCCTGGCATATACCCAGTATGCAAACTCCCTTTTTCTTGAAATCACTGGAAATCAGCCTCCAGCATTCTTGAGAATGTCTTCAGGAATTCCTCATCCATTGGCCTTATGTCCCTTATCCTCATGGATAACCCAATCTGGCTTTTGACAACATCGCCACCTATAACAAAAGCCCTGCCTGGGATGTTTTCCTCGAGGAGGGATTGCACGCCGCGCCTTGAAATGTTCTTGTTTGAAGGTACAAAATCATCTGGAGCAAGCCCAATCAATGGCAGCAACGGCATTCTACCACCTGTACATTGCAGGTGGCCAGTTCCGTCATCAATTGTAAAGTATGCAAAGAGATCGTACACAAATGGGGCGTCCGGATGATCGGGGCACCTCAGGTCGTCAAGTTTCTGGTTGCACTGGCTGCACCTCATGACAAGCCCACTCTTCGGCCCAAGATTTACAGCAAAGCCCTGGACAGTAATTCCTCCGATTGGGGTCGCAATATCTGCGAGATTCATGATCCTCTCTGTTATTGTGTATTGAAGTTTTGTGGACAGGACCTTGGTCTTGTCATTTATAGTTAGCCTCAGCCTGCCGTTGTATTCGGATACTTTTGCACCTTCTATCCTCACAGACTCCCCTTCCTTCAGTGACCTGCCGAAAGAAGTGAGCCTAATTTTTCCTGTGTCATCCTCAAGATCAGCATAGTATAGTTTCTGCTTTTCTCCATTCCTCTCCATCTCCTTTTCCATAACACCAGAAATCCTGCCCTCAAGGCTTACGTATGGATTGGTTGTGGAAAGGTCCTTTATCTTGAGTTCCCTGAATGTCCTCTTGACTTCCAGATCTTCTCCCGGCCTTAGTACTACTTCAGAGCGTGAATCGATATACACCCGGTTTACATTGTTGTATTCCTTAGTGCTGCAGTTCTTTATCTCCACAACATCTCCAGACTGGATAGTTGCAGGGAAAGCCCAAGCTGTAAAGGAAATTGTCCCTGATTGGTCACCTAGTATTCCATAGAAATACACGGTTTCACCCTTCTCGTTCTTGATCTTGCGCTGTTGAAGGGAAACAATCTTGGCCTTGAGGCTCATGTTCTGTTTCCCTGGCTCTAATGTTGAAATCTGTGGAAATTCTTCACCATTCATCATGCATACATTCCGCTGTTCTGTTTTCCTTCAATGCTGCCCGCCAGTTGGGTAACAATGTTCTGTGATTCCGTTTTTGAAAGCCCTATCTTCTCAACTAGGTATTTCATAATTTCGTCCTTGCTCTTGCCTGCCTTGATCATGTCCTGGACCATCATGAGCATCCGCTGGGTTATGCCCTGCTGGAACTGGTCTTCAAGCTTTAGGCTCTTTACCATTATGTAGATCGAGGAGAGCAGCATGCTCATGCCATCATTCAGTTCTGCCTTGGACAGGGAATCCAGTTCAAGGTCAACTCTTGTGATAACCTCCTCTTGCATGCCATCGAGCATGAATTTAACCAGGTCAAGCTGCCTGTTGAGGAGGAGCAGTACTCTGTAGACCCCAAGCCTCTCCTGATTTTCCAGCACAGCTGTTTCAATTCCGGTCTTCAGGAATATCCTGACAAAGCCCTGTTCAAAGACGAGGTAGATGGAAAATGGCACCTTCTCGTTTTCTAGGACGAGGTTGTTCTCAAATTTCTTGATCTGCCACGGGATGTCTACCAGGTTGCCGGATGATTCATCCTTTCCGCCCAGCCATCCAAGGACATCTTCCTTTGTAACTGACATTGCCTAACCATAGTATGTCAATTTAAATTCTTTTTGATTTCACCAGTTTCTGAACATTTTGCCTAAATAGTGTGTTGGCATTAGGGTAAGATAATGCCTCGCGGGAACAGCATAGGGATATCATCCGTCATGGTTTCTAGGCTGTTCTATGCGCTCAACTGGTATAACATCTCACCAGCTCTGCTTCCAATCAGCCAGTCGTTCAATGTTCCATTTTCATACACTGGGCTTGCACTATCTTCATTTCTTCTCGGAGCAGGAATCTTCCAGCTCCCTGCAGGAATAGTCTCTTCCAGGATTGGTGCCAGGAGGACCGCCCTCATAGGTCTTTACCTCATGGCAGCAGCAGCCATATTATCTTCATATTCCGCAAATTTCATCGAACTGGTTTGCCTAAGGTTCCTCGTAGGAGTGGGAGCGGCCTTTTATTTCAGCACTGCCATTGCTATTCTCAATGAGATTGCCCCCGAGAGGATAGCCGGGATGATTGGGTATTACAATGCATCCTTCAACATTGGAGCAGGGGCCGGAATAATAGCTTTCACACCATTGATACCCATATTCGGCTGGAGAATGGATTTTCTCGTATCTGGCATAGTTGTCCTTGCTTCTGCCATATTCATGCAGCTGGCCATAAAGAGGGGTGCGATTTATGGGGGCTTTGACAGCAAGAATATAAGGGCAAGGCTGCTTGACAGGCGGACCTGGTTCCTCGGCATTGGGCTCGTTGGGCTCTGGTCCCTTAATTACACTTTGCCTGAATATTTCAAGTCATATGGTTCCCTCATAAGCATCAACCCAAACATTGCCGGGCTCATGGGAGGGATAATACCAATCGCAGGTATCGTAGGAGGGGTTTTTGCAGGAACTTTCAGGCGATCCAACCCCCTAAGGCTGGCCGCAATACTGGTCATTATAATAGGGCTGCTTGTGATGGCTATACCTTTCATCCCATATCTTGGCCTGTGGTTCATTCTTATTGCTGTGGGGCTGGTGGCGACCATCGTTATTTCTCTTGAATATGCAATAGTGGCGCTGATGGACAGGGACAGCAGGTATATGGCCCTCAATATAGGCCTTATCAATTCAATTCAGATAGGGATCGGGTCTGTGGTCCCTGCAGTATTCGGTTTTGTGGAATTATATGGATTCTCTTACTCCTGGCTGTTTCTTGGTGCTTTTTCCATTTCTACATTAGTATTCCTGTTCCTTCTTCCCAGGGATGTTTTGAGATTTTATGGCAGATAAATATTCCCTCCAATTTTGGATTGCTTAAGCATTACTTAATTGAATGAACCAATTTTTTGCACATATGACCTGAGGCTGGCAAAGGTTTTTTTGAGGGAGGCATTAGCAAAGCATGGTCTGGCACAAGACAATTTCTTTAAAGGCACTGGAAAAGGCTGGCGGCGCAAGCGTTAAAATAGGTGAAGAAGTAGTATTCCTCTCAAAGGTGAACGGCAAGCTGTATGCGTTGAATGGCGTATGTTCCCATGCAAAATGCATACTGGGCCACCTTGAGCCATCAGAACTCAAGGTCAGGTGTGCATGCCACGATGCAAAATTTGATCTGGATACGGGAAAGATGGTTGCCCCACCATTTGTGGCACCCAATGCCCCTATGGACAAACTGGGCCTGAAAACCTACCAGATTAAAGAGGAGAACGGATTCATAGAAGTCGATCTATGAGCCAGGTTTCATTAGTGCACTCTTCCGGACTGTTGCTGTTCTTCTGATGCATCATCATATGGATAAGACACAAACAGCTGGCTTGCGCTGTTAAGAGTTTCCAGGTTCTCACTTGATAGCTTCCAGCCGGTGGCTCCAAGGTTATCTTCCAGTTGAGAAATGTTCCTGACCCCAATAATGGGAGATGTAACTCCCTTTCTGGAGAGAACCCAGTTTAACGCTACCTGTGAAGGGGTCTTTCCTGTTTCACCGGCAACCTTTTTCAAAGCGTCCACCACGTTCCACACATAATCCTCATTTACCTCCCATGGTGCGTTCCTGCCTTTCCGCACATTTTCCCATATTCTTGATTCCCCATCGGCGCCAGATTTGGCCCTGTCGTATTTTCCAGTAAGAAGGCCTCCCTTGAGGGGACTCCATGGGATCACAGCAATGTCTTCTGCCAGGCAAAGCGGAATCAGTTCAAATTCCGTGGCCCTAGTCAGGAGATTATATTGTGGCTGAAGGCTGGAGAATTCTTCGATTCCCCTAATCCTGCTTTCATGTATGGAAAGCGCAAGTTGCCAGGCCCTGAAGTTGCTAGCGCCTATGTACCTGACCATGCCGCTTTCCACAACATTGTTAAGTGCCCTCATGGTCTCGGAAATGGGAGTCAGGGGATCCCATGCATGTACCTGCAGGAGATCTATGTAATCAGTTCCGAGCCTCTTGAGGCTGTCTCTTACAGATTGCATTATATGCTTTCTGGTGAGGCCTGCAGCATTTGGGCTCTCACCCATGGGAAACCTTACCTTTGTGGCAATGAAGAAATCATCCCTCTGCTGCCCTTTCAGCCATTCTCCAAGAATCTCTTCAGATACTCCGGAATTATAGACATTTGCTGTATCCATGAAGTTTCCTCCTTTCTCAGAAAACCTGTCCATTATGGAGAAGGCAACTTCCTTAGAAGCATGCCTGCCGAAAGTCATTGTTCCAAGGCAAAGCTCAGATACCTTTATTCCCGTTTTACCAAAGATCTTGTAGTTCATGGTTGCTTAGGACTACACCCCTAAATAAAGGCATTGAATTCAAATTGCCAGATAGGAGTTGGCTTATGTTTTCAGGTCAGGTTTGAGCCTTCCATAGGCTGCTGGAAATTAGTTAGCATTTACTAATGTTTAAGTATGCCTAACTAATCAACCAGAGTGAGCAGTGACAACCAGCCTACGGATAAATCAGCAAATCCGAAAAACAAGGATATTGCTGATTCCGTGAAAGGGAGTTTCAGGAATTTCTTCCACCAGTGGATCTTCTTGCAGATGAAGTTCATCAGGGAAGAGGGCCTTGCCATTCCACAGCTCTTCACTCTCAGGTTTCTTTATTACAACAGGCCAAAGGACCTCTCATCCCTAGCAGAGTTCATGGGGGTAAGCAAGCCTACCATTACAGGCATCATGAATACCCTGGAAAGGGAGGGTTTTGTCCGGAGGGAACATGACACAGAGGATAGAAGGAGAGTTGATATGGTGCTTACGCAAAAAAGCCTGGA
>JAJZKS010000124.1 GCA_021850835.1 Thermoplasmata archaeon | reverse complement strand
TGCTGCGGCATATGCTCCAATGAATGCCCTGAAAAGTCCATAGAAATGATAATGGAGGGAGGAGAGTAGAATGATTAAGACAGTACAGAAGTACAATGCCATTATGACAGGAAACGAAGCCGTCGCCGTTGGTGCAAAACTTGCAAGGGTCCGGTTTATTTCAGCATATCCAATAACTCCGCAGACAACAATAGTGGAGAAGCTTGCGGAGATGGTCGCAAACAGGGAACTCGATTCAAGATATGTGGAAGTGGAAAGTGAACATAGCGCAATGGCGGCTGTTATGGCAAGTGAACTCACCGGGGCAAGATCGTACACGGCAACAAGTTCCCATGGGCTCCTCTATATGCATGAAATGCTGCACTGGGTTGCAGGCCAAAGGCTCCCGGTGGTCATGAGCGTTGTAAACAGGGCCATAGGTCCACCCTGGAATATCTGGTCCGACCAGACAGACACCATGAACCAGAAAGATACGGGCTGGCTGCAAGTCTATTGCGAATCGAACCAGGAAGCGCTTGACACAATACTGATGGGCTATAAGATTGCTGAAAACAGGGATGTCCTGCTCCCCCTCATGACCATGGAGGATGCGTTTGTCCTGTCCCACACCTCAGAACCTGTTAACGTGCCTGAACAGAAGGCAGTGGATGATTTCCTGCCTGAACTTGACCTGAGCTTCCGGATTGATGTTGAGAATCCCATGGGTTATGGTTCCTATTCTACACCGGATGGCCCATTCATGGAACTGAAGAAAGACATGAGTGATTCAATGGACAAGGCACGTAAGGCAATCAAGAAGGTTACTGCGGAATTTGCCGCTTCCATGGAAAGGGATTATTCAGGCCTCCTGGAGGAGTTCATGATGGAGGATGCTGAATATGCCATTATTGCATCTGGCACCCTTGCTTCATCGGGAAAATATGTTGTTCAGAGAATGAGAGAAAAGGGCCACAAGGTCGGGCTCATCAGAATAAGGTTCTTCCGGCCATTCCCTTCGGAGGAGATACGAAATGCCACCAAGGGGCTCAAGGCTCTTGGGGTGATGGACAGGTCCATGTCATTTGGCACCGGAGGAAACACCTATCTAGAAGTGTCAAGCTCCCTTTATGGGCAGGGTTATACGCCAATCTATGGATTCACGGCCGGACTGGGCGGAAGGGATGTAAAAATTGAGGATTTTGAGGAAATGTTCAGGGTCATGGAAAACAAGGAACCAGGCAGATACTGGATAAATGTCCGTGGAGGTGACTGAAATGCCTTTTTCTATTCCAAAACAGGAATTGATGGAACCGGGAAACACAGCATGCCATGGCTGCGGGGCGACACTGTCCATGAGGTATGTGCTTAAAGCCATGGGAAAGAACACTGTAGTTTCAGTTCCGGCCTCCTGCTGGGCCGTAATACCTGGAGCAATGCCTAACAGGACACTTGATGTCCCCATGGTTTATACCCCGTTTGCAGCAACAGGAGCTTCGATCTCAGGGCTAAGGGAGGCGCTAGACCTTCAGGGAAAGGAGGATTACAATGTCGTGGGTTTTGCAGGAGACGGTGGAACCTCAGATATAGGCCTGCAGTCACTCAGTGGCGCAATGGAGAGGGGCCATAATGTCTTTTACATAATGTACGACAACGAGGGCTACATGAACACGGGCGTGCAGAGGTCAGGAAGCACGCCATATGGGGCAGTTACTACAACAACGCCTCTTGGAAAGGACAGGAACTACAAGAAACAGCCCAAGAAGGTGGTGGCCGACCTCATGATTGCGCAGAAAGTGCCATATGTGGCAACGGCAACTGTTGCATACCCAGAGGATCTGGTAAGAAAGATTGGGAACGCGAAGAGAATAAATGGCCCAAAATTCATACAGATACTTTCACCGTGCCCAACTGGATGGTATTATTCCCCTGAAAAGACTGTGGAAGTTTCGAGGTTGGCTGTTCAATCCCATATGTTCCCTCTGTACGAATACATCAATGGGACATTCAAGCTGAGCAAGCCGCCACAGCCAATTGAGGTCAGGAAATACCTGGCGGCGCAGAGCCGATTCTCCCATCTCAACGATGCTGAGATTGAAGAAATCCAGTCATATGTTGACAAGAGATGGGCTGAACTTCAGAAAATGGAACGGGGAAGCGGGCAGCCCACGCCCGGGTAGTGGGTTTATTCCCACTTTCCTTACCATTTCATATTTTCCTGTTTCAGAATTAAGCTATAATTAAGAGGATCATTTGTCCCCGCAGGCAAAGATGCTTCAGATAAAAACTGTAGCTGTTGCGCGATGTAAATCTTGCCTATTGCCGCTCAGACAATATTATCAGGAAAGAAGGCCGGAAGGCACTATTCCCTCGCTCTGCATGTACTCTATTATCCATACGTTGAGTGACACAGTGTTCACATAATAGGAACCAAACACCGGGAAGTTTCTTTCCTCCATCTGCGCAATCTTGCTGTCAAGAAGCGATTCCACTGAACTTACTGAAAGTGAGACATTCCGTGCAGCCGAAACGTTCTGCAGGGAATGGGCAATCCTGGCTACCTGGTCATAGGCTCCAAGCAGCGGAATGTTGGGGTCCACTCCTGATGCGGAATATGCCACCATCGCGTAGGGAATTTGTGAAATATTTATGCCCGGGTTTTCAGCCTGGAACTGGTGTATATACCTGAGCGTCTGGTTCAGGGTTCCGTTGGTGTCAATTGCATACGTGTTATTGTTATCGGGCCGCGGGTGGAAGAAGTATGATGCATTGAAGGCATCAGCTATGAGATAGGAACCGTATACTGTTCCATTGATCTCCACAGGCGAGCCTTCAGACTGGTAAGGTATGGCATGCATCGTAATTTCAGACATGACTGTGGGGTATACAAAACCCAGGACAAAGAGGAAGACAAAAGCAAAGGCAAATGCCTTTACTATCATTTTACTGTTCACCAAATCGCCCCCGTGCCAACCATGATGCTGTAAATCACCTTAATAGCGATGAATGGCAATACAATGCCCCCTAAACCATAAATTGAAATGTTTCTCCTCAGCAGGTCCCCTATGGATGATGGCCTGTATCTGACTCCGCGCAGGGCCATTGGGACGAGCAATAAAATGATGATTGTATTGAAAATAAGGGCCGCAGTTATGGCAACAATAGGATCCTGGAGGTCAAGGATATTGAGGAATCCAAGCTGGGGAAACACAGTGAACATAGCGGGCACTATGACAAAGTATTTTGAGAGGTCGTTTGCAATGCTGAAAGCTGTAAGTGAACCACGTGTTATCAGGACCTGCTTTCCAAGGAAAATCACGTCCAGAAGCTTGGTGGGATCGTTGTCAAGGTCAACCATGTTTGCAGCGTCCTTTGCAGCCTGAGTCCCGTTATTCATGGCCATGCCAACATCTGCCCTTGAAAGGGCGGGGGCGTCATTCGTTCCGTCTCCAACCATAGCTACCATCCTCTGCTGCTCCTTCTCCCTCACGACAACGTTGTACTTGTCCATTGGAGTGCTGTTGGCTACAAACTCATCGATTCCACTCTCATTAGCTATGTAGGCAGCGGTTGTCTCGTCATCGCCGGTGCACATGATGGTTTTGATATTCATCTTCTTCAGGCGCTCCAGCCTCTGTTTCATGCCTGGCTTGAGCAGGTCGTTCAACTCAATCACTCCGCTGAATTCATTGTTCCTGACCACAACAAGTGCAGTGCCTCCCCTTAGGGAGATTTCCTTGCAGAGCCCCTCTATGTAAACATCGGACAGGCTGTACTTCTGCTCCATTGCACGGAGGGCCCCCTTGAATATTTCGTCTGATCCTGACTTTATTCCACTGGATTTGGTTTCTGCCGAAAATGGGACAAACTGGTAACCCTGCATCTCTTCCTTGCTGACCTCGATGCCTTCTTTCTTGGCAAGCTTCACCACAGACATCCCTTCCTTTGTGAGATCATCCAGGGAACTCATGACACAGAGCCTGACAAATTGCTGATAGTCTACTCCCCTGTTGGGGTAGAATTTGGCTGCTTCCCTTTCCCCCATTGTTACAGTGCCTGTCTTGTCAAGGATAATTGTGTCAATGTCGCCTGCATTCTCAATGGCCTTCCCGCTCTTTGCAATAACATTGTACTGGGATATCTTGTTGATGGACGCAACACCTATTGCAGGAAGGAGGCCGCCAATGGTGGTTGGGATCAGGGCGATGAGAAGAACTATGAGTATCATGAGATTGGGGGAGATTCCTGAATAGTAGGATGCACCGAACAGTGCCGAAACGACTATTAGGAAGATGAGAGTGATGCCAGACAGGAAAACTGTAAGTGCAATCTCATTTGGGGTCCTTGATCTCTTTGAACTCTCAACGATTGCTATCATCTTGTCAAGGAAAGATTCGCCAGGATCGCTTGTAACCTTGACCTTTAAAGTGTCGGTAACCAGGACAGTTGAACCGGTGACGCTGTCCCCGAATATCTTCCGGGATGGCCTGGATTCTCCTGTTACATTTGATTCATTGACATAGCCGGTTCCTTCTATTATTTCCCCATCCGTGGGTATGACATCACCCTGCTCTATGAGGATCAGATCGCCCTTTCTGAGTTCGGACGACATGACTTCCTTTACCTGGCCATCCACGAGCAGCCTTGCTTTGACTTCTTTCTTCAGCTGTTTCAAGGAATCAGAAATGGCCTTGCTCTTGCTCTCTGAAATGGCAACGCTTACATTGGAGAAAAAGGAGAGTCAGAAACAGGTTTGCAACTACAGCGATGTAAAACAGCACGTATTCTGAACCAGTAGGTGCGCCGAACCATGCAGGTTCAATGGCAATCACTATGGAAAGCGCAAATGCACACTCTGTGATGAACATCACGGGGTTCCGCATCAGGTACTTAGGATTGAAATTCCTGGCAGTCTGTATGGCCGCCCCGACAATGGGATTCAATGGATCATGCCCCCTATGGCAAGTGAGAAATCATGTGCCCATGACAGGAACGGGCCAAGTGCAAGAATTGGGAAGAATGAAAGGACGCCGAGCAGTATCATCACAGTGAAAAGCATCAGCCCATACAGAAAACTGCTCGGATTTATTGAGCGCCCGAATTCTACCTTTGGGCTTTTGAATGAAAAGGATTCGGCAATGAGAAGCTGGAAACCGATGAGCAAGAACCTGCCGAGCAGCATGATTATCCCATCCATGTAGTTGAAGTAAGCCTGGTTTGTAAGGAAACCTCCTATTTCCGAACCATTATTTGCGGCTGCAGTCCCGAATTCGTAAAGAACAGAGGTAATTGCATCTGCCCTTGTCCCTGGAAAACCTGCAATGAGTCCGGGCAGAAGCATTGTTACCCCGAACGGTATTAGCACAAGCAATGGGTGGGCGGCCAGAGACAGCGTGGAATACTTGATCTCCCTTGAACTTAGTTTGAGGCTCATGAGTTCGGGAAGTTTTCCCACCATCAGGGAAGTTATGAAAGTGGTGAAAATAACAAACATGAAAAGGTTCATGATGCCAACGCCAACACCGCCTATGGGATCATTGAGGAGAAGGTTCCCCATTACTCCTAGGATTCCCACAGGTGTGAATGCGAGAAGCACAGAGTTTCCGGCTCCCGTGGAAGTGAAAACAGCGCCTGTAGAGAAGATGGAACTCTGGGAAATGCCGAGTGCTGTTTCCTTGCCAAGCATATTGCCTGTGTAAAGTGTTCCAAGGCTAGACAGGGCAGGTATGCCTGTGTATTCCCCGAAGAACGTCATGAATGTTGTAAAAATAAAAAACATCGGCAC
>JAJZKS010000123.1 GCA_021850835.1 Thermoplasmata archaeon | reverse complement strand
CCTCATAGTCACTCTGTCCAACAATTGGGTGGGTTCTAGGAATTGCGGGTTTCGTCCTTATACTTGTGGCCATAGACCGGCTTTCAACAGAACTGGGTGACCGGCATATTTTCACCAACGCCATTCTGTCAGTAGTTTTTGCAATAATAGCTGTGGCAGTTTCAGCGTTTTTCGTAATTGCAGTAGTCTTGCATTACGTTGGTGTGAACTACCCAACTGGTTTTCCCAATATGGTGGGTCAATACCAGAACCTTGGGACAGTAAACTGGTCTGCGGTGGCAATCGCCCTAATCCCCGCCTTGCTTGCCACATGGATACTTCTGATCTTTTCCGGTTACTTCATACGGCAGAGCTATGGGGCCATATCCCGGAGGCTTAATATTCCCCTGTTTGAAACCGGGGCACTGTTCTACTTCATAGGCGCAATCACTGTGGTTATAATGATTGGTTTCCTGCTGCTCCTTGTTGCCCAGATCATAATAGCAATTGCCTTCTTCTCAATTCCGGACAATGTTGTTGCCAGAAAAGGCGTTAGCCAGACATGATTTCCGAATGCCCAGCAAAAAATAAAGAAGAATTATTGGAAGCTGGTACTCCCAATTGAACCCCCAGTGAATGTGTCAACCAATGCGATTCTAGTAATGTGGCTAATAGAATCATGCAGATACAGCCCCACGAAACTTGTGCTTGTCAGGTATCCTGCGCTGCTCTGAAGGGAGACTGTGATATAGGTGCTGTAATTGAATGAGCCGGCATTTGCGTATACCTGCCCGAGGCCGATCTCATCCACCGTGTTGTTGGACAGAGTGACTATGAGGTTCACGTCGCTGACCGAAACATTACCGTTCAGGGAATTTATGTAAATCGTATAGTTTCCATAATATGGGCTGCCACTGGGCTGAGTGTCGTACACAACTTTAAGTGCAGCAGAGGGGGTGTTGGGAACCGGGCTCGGGATGTAGTTCTCCAGCAGGGTATAGGCGGTGGCAATCATCGTAACTGTGATTGCAACAAGAAGGACAGTTGCAATAATCGGGGAGACAGCCTTGTCATCCCGGCTCACTATTTTCCTCATATACAGGGTTTTAAGCACACATCATGATTTAAAATTTATTACAGACAGTTGAACATGCACAATTTCATACATAATTGCAGTGACACCCTGAAATATTGAAATTCAAATCTTATTTTAACGTCCTAGCCATATATGTTCCAATGACATTCAACCTTGAGCTGTCTTCCGCTAAGTATGGCGAGCGCCTCAGCCAGAAGTATACCTGCGATGGCCAGGATTATTCTCCTGAGATACTTTGGGCAGATCCACCTTCTTCAACAAAATCCTTTATCCTAATCATGGAAGACCCGGATGCACCACGCGGGACCTTTGTGCACTGGGTCTTGTATAACATCAAGCCCGGAGTCAAGCAACTTCAGGAAAACATCCCCAAGGAGAAGGCTGTTGACGATGGGATGGCACAGGGAGTCAACAGCTTCAACAGGATTGGCTACAATGGCCCCTGCCCCCCGAGAAAGAGCGTACACAGGTATTTCTTCTATCTATATGCTGTACTTCAGGAGCCTGATCTTGAACCGGGGCTTTCCAAGAATGACCTTATGGGGATAATAAAAGACAGGACAGTAAAGCAGGCCTCCACAATGGTCAAATACGGCCGCTCATACGAGTGAATTCGATATATCCGTTCAATGTGCAGGAGAAAACATGCCTAACCTTAAGACATCCATAACAGGGATAGGGCTTCAGAACCCTCTCATGCTTGCTTCTGGCATTCTCGATGAGAACGGGTATACTATGAAGCATATTCTCGAATCCGGCGCTGCTGCAGTTGTAACAAAGTCCATAGGCCGGGAAGAAAGGACAGGATACCGCCCCCCAATAGTTGCAGAGATTCCCGAAGGACTCCTGAATGCAGTTGGGCTGGCAAATCCCGGGATCGACAACTTTGGCAACGAAATCAGGATCGCGCTTCAGGCAGGTAAGCCAGTTATAGGAAGCATTTTTGGAGGCACCGCTGAAGATTTTCTTTACGTGGGTAAAAAAATGGAAGAGTACGGTGCAAGTGCCCTTGAACTGAATCTTTCCTGCCCGCATGTGATCGGAGTTGGTTCGGAAGTCGGATCTGACCCTGATCTTGTGGAGCAAATTGTTGGAGAACTGAAAAGCAAAGTCAGGATCCCGGTCTGGGCAAAATTGAGCCCCAATACCACAGACATATTGGAAATTGCCAATGCAGCGGCGAAGGCAGACGCCTTCGTTGTCATAAACACAGTCAGGGGAATGGCCATTGATATATACGCCAGGCGGCCAGTCCTTTCAAACTCATATGGCGGGCTTTCTGGGCGTGCCATAAAGAATGTGGGGATCAGGTACGTTTACCAGCTTTACAAGGAAACGGGAAAGACCATAATTGGAGTAGGCGGAATAGAGACACATGAGGATGCGGTCGAATACCTTATGGCAGGAGCCTCTGCCCTTGAGATTGGAACTGGTGTTTATACAAGGGGAAAAGGCATTTTTTCGGAGATTAACAATGGCATCTCATCATTCATGGATGCGGAGGGATTTTCCAGCGTGAGTGATATGGTGGGGGTAGCGGTTCAGTGATGCATTCGTTAATAGAACGGGTCGACAGGGAGACTCCGACCACAGTCTCTATCCTCTTCCCGTGGGACAGGGAAGTACGGCCGGGGCAATTCATAATGGTCTGGATCCCGGGCGTGGGCGAGATTCCGATATCACTCTCTTACACTGGCCGGATAAAAGGGATAACAGTGAAGGAGTATGGCCCTACAAGCACTGCAATAACGAAACTCAGGGCAGGAGATAAAATATACTTCAGGGGCCCCTATGGAAACACTTTCAGAAAGGCCCAGGGAAAAATCCTGATTGTTGGGGGAGGTTCCGGGATGGCCGGCCTGCTGCCCCTCATAACGCCTGACTCCCATGGCCTGGTTTCAGCACGGACAAAGGAGGAACTTCTCTTTGCGGATCGGTTCTCCCCGGAGAGGCTCACCGCAGTAACCGATGACGGAAGCCTGGGAATAAAGGGATTTGCTGTTGAAGGCCTAAAGATACTTCCACTTGAGGATTTCTCAATGATGTATGTCTGCGGGCCAGAGCTCATGTTGAAGTCAATACTGGATTACATTTCTGATAAGGATATAGACGCTGATTTCTCTTTGGAGCGGCATATGAAATGCGGGATCGGAGTTTGCGATTCCTGCTCCATTGACGGCTTGCAGCTTTGCACACAGGGCCCTGTATTCTCCAAGGCAGCATTGCTGAAATCTAAGGAATTCGGCAGGGAGAGGCTCAGCGTGAGCGGATTGAGGGTCAAGCTTTAATTTGATAGCCATGGGCTGACCATGCAATGAAGACAGGAAATAACTATTAAGTACTCTATTCAATACTTTGTGGCAGATGCAGAAGCTTTTCAACTACAGGGGCGCACACCAGTACTTTCTGGACTTGCTGGCAAACGGCCAGCTGAAAGGACGCTCCTACGTATTCCTGGGCAAGGAGGGTACCGGGAAGACCCAGATCCTCAACGAGATTGAGGCACACGCCAAAACAGAGGGCACCAGGGTCTACAGGACCCGGTCATATGCTTCAAGCGAAGCCCTGATGTACCAGGCGTACAATGAACTCCTGAACCAGCTGCACAAGGAGTTCAGGGAAAGAACCCTACCACAGATTGTGGAGGAATTCTCGACCCTTAAGGAAGATATTGCCACCAGGACATTCTTCATAATAGATAACTTAGAAAATATGCTCCAGCATTCCCGTGAACTTTTCATCTACATATCAAGGCTTGCGCCCAAACTAGGTTTCTCTATTTTTGGCACCATAACTGAAGACAATGTTGAGGATGGCAATTCAATTGTAAGGTTCCTGAATCTTGTGGGTGCCGAACCGGATATCCAGATCATAAATTTTGAGCGTACTAACCTGGAGGACACAAAAGCCCTTCTCAAGAATATGAAGTACAATCTCCCCATCAGCTTCATACAGGAACTCTTCCGGCTCACAAATGGAAACATACGTTCCCTGGTATATACCCTAAAATATTACGAGGAACAGGGGATCATAAATTCCAGTGGGGAGCTCGAGGAAGTCACTTACAGGTATTTTCCAATACCTCCAAGTTCAGAAATGAGGTTTGACAAGGCCATACGGGACCTGAGCGACGGGGAGAGAAAGGTCATTGAGATTGTGGCGCTCATCCCAGAGGAAATGACTCCTGCTTTCATTTCAACACTGGCACAGCTGGAGGTCAGCCAGGTGCTGGACGCCCTGGAGAAACTCAGGGATATAGGTCTCGTTACAGAACGTGGCGCAAACTACAGCATGGTAAACAACCGTGTTTCAGACATCATAATGAATTCAGTTTATTCCAATGGTGGATACATCATAAGCGAAACATTCCTGAAGCAGCCTGGTTTCTCAAATCTCCCCTTCATCACAAAACTGAAAGTATTTGAATTGAGGAAAGACACGAATCGCATAGAGGAGCTTGTCAACCAGAGCTGGAGAAAATTCATAGACAAGATGAGTTATGTGGGATTTCCCCAGGACATATTCAAGAACCTTTCAAAGATTGTGTCGGGAAAAGCTGCAAGGGCCCACCTTGCCATTCTCTCTGCACAGTCATACTTCAACCTTGGCAAACTTGAGGAGGCAATTGAGATTTTCAATGACCCCGACCTTCTGGCTGTCGAACCTGTCTTCACAAAGCTCAGCGCAGCCAAGCTGGCCCAGAGGACAGACCGTTACCAGGAAGCAATTGACATGTGCCGTGACCTGCTTAAGGAAGACACCCTGGAGCCATATGACAGGGCATCGGCATGGCTCGCAATCGCAACTGGGCATTCATTCCTCAACAACATTGAAGATGGGGAAAGGGCGGCCGCTGAGACTATCAGGATTGCAAATGAAAATAGTATATCCGAGCTCATCGCAGACGGCTATGGAACACTTGGTACCATCAAGATAAAGAAATTTGACCTTAAGGGTGCACTTAAAGAATATGAAGAAGCCCTGAAACTGTGCCAGGAGTTCAAGTTCTATGACAGGGAACTTCTCATGCTGAACAACATAGCAATCATCTACAGCTACTGGGGCGACTTTGAGCAATCAGCCAAAATGCTCACAGAGATCATCGAGAAATCATACATCTCAGGGGAACTGGTTTCAAGGGCCTATGCAACCTACAACCTTTGTGAGATCTATTACAACATGGGCAGGAAGGAAGATTTCATGTCATACTTCCCAGGAGCTGCAGGGCTTGTGAGAATGCTTGGAGACAGTAACCTGGCATACCCATTCTTCAGGTTTGCAACAATGGCATCCTTTGACATGATGAGTTACCCGAGCGGTGTTAAATATGCAGAGGAACTGCTAAAGATTTCCAAGTCCATAGGCAACAAGGTAAAGGAGAAAATCGCAAGAGGCCTTTATATCATTGTGCAACCATCCCTGAATGAGGCCATAAGGAAGGAACTCGAATCAATAATGGAATTGGAAATCACGGAGGCAGACGATTTCCTCCCTACCTGGTATCTCCTTTCTGGGCTGCATCACGGCCTGAAGGGAAATCATGAAAAGGCCAAAGCTGCATTCGAAAGGCTCAACAAAACAGCAGATACCCTCGGGGATTCCATGGGGTTTGCAATAGCACGCCTCGGGCAGGCCATTGAACTCCTCATTGCTGGTGACAAGAAAAAGATCCCAGAGGTTGTTGTTCAGCATGAGA
>JAJZKS010000122.1 GCA_021850835.1 Thermoplasmata archaeon | reverse complement strand
CCACATGCCTAAGATCGATTATTCATCTTACATTAAAGGCAGTGCAGCCAGGTACAACAAGATCAAGGGTAACTTGCTCCTATCAGCCGACGGCATATGGTTTGTCCCCGATGATGGGGGAACCGAACTGTACCTACCCATAGAGAAGATAATGGACGCCCACCTTGAAGGTGTCCTCCTCAAGAAAATATCTGTGATCACAAACGGGTCAAATGATCGCTATCTCTTTTCTGTTGCAGAAAAAGATGAATGGAAATCCGCCATTTCATTAGCTGCTGGCATCTTCAGGAGGGTTACCACTGGAACCTCTTCAAGGCCGGCTCCACCATCCAATGGCCAGGCAAAGGCGCAGCCAAAGGCCCAGGCAGCATCCGTGCCTCCTCCCACGCCCCCATCTGTAACACAACCCACTCCCAAGTCGCAGCCGCAGAAGAAGAAAAAACAGCCTTCAAGTCCTAAGCCTGCGCAGATCCCAACACCACCAACAGCACCGGCTCCCCCAAAAGCTGCTCCAATCCAGTCAGCTACGCAGGCCCCAACCCAGACTACCCCTATCGCAGCTCCTGCCCAGATGGCACCTGGAAGGAGTTCCACCATCGCTGCTTACACAGGGCCATGGCCATCCGGACAAGACTATGAACAGAGTTTCCAAACACTAAAACTGAGCATGAATCCATCTCTAGGTAAAGTAGACCAGTGGGAAGCTGTAAAGAATCCAAAGACCCCTGGCTGGTATGTTTATGCATCAGGTAATTACGGTTCAATTTACAAGATTAAGGGAGACGACAACAAATTCTTTGCCCTGAAGTGCTTCACAAGGAAGTCTGCAAACCTCAACACGAGGTATTTCCAGATAAGTGATTACCTACTGAAACACAGCAAGGGCCTGGATTTCCTGGCACATTTCCAATACTTTGAACAGGGCATTCGCACAAGAAAGAGCCAGAGCTTCTACTTCCCTGTTCTGAGAATGGAATGGATAGATGGAGTTACACTGAATAAATACATTCAGGACAACATTTCCAATCTTAAGATTCTCAAGAAAGTGTCAGTGAACCTGATGAACGAGATAGACAGAATGCAAAATATAGGCATTGGCCACGGGGACCTTGCGGGAGACAATATCATTGTAACAAACTCAGGTGGTGTGAAACTTGTGGATTATGATGGAATGTACATACCTAATTTCAAAGGCGAGAAGTCTGCAGAAATGGGGCATGCTGATTTCCAGCATCCCGGAAGGTCCGCAGATACATTTTCAAACAAACTGGACAACTTTTCAGCACTGGTGATACACCTTTCACTGTCTGCCATATCGGAGAACCCCAATTTATGGGAAAGATTCAATGGTGGGGACCCGGACTGCCTCATACTGAGAAAGAAGGATTTCCTGAACCTTGATATTTCACCTGTTTACAAGGAACTTCTTGCAATGAAAAACAAGAAGATCAAGAAGCTATGCAGCATGCTAGAAGATTACCTCGCCCATGGGCCGCTCTGGGATGGCGTAAACCCTTCGATGCTAGCTTCACTCTAAAAAAACAGAGACGAGCGTAAGGTCGTCATTTCTCATTCTTTTTGAGTCGATTTCTCTGGTAAACAATTCTGTCATTTCAAAACTTGAATTCAAAAGTCTTGTAACCTCAGCGTATCTGCCATATTCCAAAAGCCATTTCCCAACTGCATCTGTTGCGAGGAAGATGGTGGAATTCTTTGTCAGAATACCAGAATAAGTTGACGCCTTTGGCGGAGTTACCTTGAACTCTATGGGCATTGGATGACCTTTTCCGCTCCACACAAGCTTAGGAGTATTATCAAACTGTTCTGGCGAGGTTAAGGGATATGAACTGTAGTCGTCTGCTCCTTCCCAGTGTATCAGGACACTGTCTCCCACGGCAAATGAAGAGTATCTCAATCCCTCTCCTGATTTCTGAAACTGAAGGCCAACCAATGTGGTATAAGAACCTGACACTGCTTTGTTTTTTAGGAACCATGGGAGTTTCTCCCACTCAATTTTCCGGTACCATTTCTCCCTTGCGTGTTTTATGAGATCATTCAGGAAATTGTCAGGATTTTCAAAGAAATTGTACCTTCCTGTAACAGTGCTGTCTGTTATGGCCCTGGCCCAGACATCTGAAAAAATGGAGGCACTTACTCCATCCGCAATTGCAAATTTCATCTCCCGAGACCTGAAACTGAAGGAGTCCTCGCAATCGGACTCCTTGTTTCCCAGCTTGCTCATCTGGAAGAAGCGCCAGTTCAATCTCATGCAATTACTGGAGGTTCTCTGTTGGTGCCCTGGTTCCAATATCCAGAAGCTCCATTAATTCGTCAAGGCCAGCATTGAACACGTATGCCCTGGAAGTGTCAGAAACTTCAAGGGATCTTTCCTGTGCAAGTCTCTTGAAGCCGGGGGGCAATACACTTGACATTTCAAAGAGCTGGCCCGCAAACTTGTCATTCGGAGGCAAGACACCCTTTTCGGAAGGGAAAGTAAGTGGCTGTGCATCCTTTATTTCCGAAAGATGGCAATTCCAGAAGAGCAGGTTTCCGTCATTGGTTGACATGTCAATGAGTTCTTTTGCCACTTCTAATGGATCACCGTCTGTAGCTGCTCCATCTGAAATATTTATTACAACTGGCGGGTATGAATCGGGGTGTTCTGCAATCCAGTCATCAATCCACTGTTGTGCAAGCTTTAGGGCCTTCACCATGGGTGTGTTGGAATTTGCAACAGGCTCAAACCAAACAGGAAATTCAAATTCGCTCTCCACGTCATTTCCATCTGGATCTGTTATGGTTTCTTTCCTCCTTTCCATTCTCAGCGGGGTCTCCGCTAGCCTGGATATTGGCACGAGGTCTGCATCTTTCAGAAGAGACTGCGCCGTATCTGAAACTGCCCCATATCCTATGATTCCTATATCGAAGTAGTCCCTGACCCCGTCGCTCTTTGTGCAGCGGTAGATCAGCTCGTAAATTTGCCTGTTAATGGCGTCGGCTGCTTCCTGTGATTTGGACCTCAAAGTGCCACCAAGTTTGTGGCTCATGGACCTTGACTGGTCTATCAAGAAAATAAACAGTCCGGGGTTTCTTCTGCTTATCTCAGCATTGTAAGTCATAGTCAGACGAAGGTTCAGAACTTAAAAATTTTCTGGTTCATCGCGGTGTTAAGCAACGAAAAATAATCAGTAAAAATGCTTCACAATGGTTTCAAATACCTTGTGTGATTAAAAAAAGGAAATAAAAAATTTAGCTGATTATAAAAAATTCAGCTAATTGAAGAAATTTGTAACATATGGGGCCAGCAAGGATGGGTTGTAACCTGGGAAAGATACCGGATTATAGTCGCCACCGTAAGCTATGTATCCACTGTTGTTGTAAAGAGGAGCTTTGTTCCTTCCATGATCGCCATGTTCATTGTGTTCGAAATTGTGGTGACCATGGTTTCCATGCGCATTCTCAGTGGGCTGGTAATTCCACCAGAAGTTCCCGTTCCAGTTGTTCAGGTATTTTGCGGGGGCACCGGAATAGATGCTCTGGTTCGGGCTCAGTGCTGTATTGTAAACAATCACTGTGTTCCTTGTTATGGTATTTCCTGAACTGTACAGCGACATTCCTATTGGACCAACTGTATTCCCGTTAAGGGTAGTGGACACAAACATGGACAGGTACAGAGACAGGTTCAGGCTCTGGTTCTGGAAGAACAGGTTGTTGGCAACATAATTCCTTCCATCTTGCCCATGCATGTTATAAATCAGAAGGGATGAGTCCAAAGTGTTGAAGTAGTTGTTCACCACTGCATTGTGCTGGGAATTCCATAGCATTACATTGGCCACAGGGAATCCGGATAGGAAGAATGGGAACCAGCCGGAGATCTGCGAATTCGCAATTATCGCATTCTGCGCGTTGTAGAGGACATATCCGAGGTCATTGTATGTCAGGTAAGACGATATGCCGTAAAGCGAAAACAGGAATGCCATATTCTGCTCATAGATTGACATAGAGACATTGAATGAAGGCATGTTGTTTGCCACTACATGTGCTGATGTGCTGTGCAATAGAACGCCACTAAACTGCGGGAACAAGTAATCGTTCACAGTGGAGAAGAGTATGTTCAGTTGACCACCAGGTGCAGGGTTGTTGAACAGCATGTATGGGTGTCTTGCTGAACCATCACCTGCATAAGATATGTACTTCAACTGCTGGTTGCCAAATGCATACAACGGCGTGTAAACTCCCTGTGACGCATTAAATTGCAAACTGAATTCCTGCGGCGAACCGGGTGTTAAGAGGCTGCCAACCGGGTTGTAGTTGCTCATCATGATAAGCACCCCATAATCTGCAGTTGGCAGGCTAAATGAATACGATCCAGTAGTACTTAGGGGAGTTATGACCGGGAATTCAGAGTAGGGCGTCAAATCGCTATAAACAAATGCGAAGGAGTTCGGCGGGTTGATCTGTCCCTGGAAATGCACGAATGATTGTGGTGTTGACTCATTCCACATTCCGTAAACAAACGACGGCCCGGCTGTCAACTGTGCGACGGCATTCTGCGTCCACGTAACAGCTATGCCCGTGGAGGTTTCGCCTGTTTCGGATCCCACGTCAAATGCGTTTGGAACGTTGGAATATGCACCATTGCTGCCCAGATACTTGAGTGTCATTGAAGCATTGATCTGGTAGATCATTGCTGTGCTTCCTCCACCTGGGCCGCCTATCATGATTTCTGCATCATACGGTATGCCTATGGGCGTCGTATAGTTGGATGTTATTAACAGGTTGGACTGGGGTGCAGAATATCCTGCTGTGGTTCCGTAGGTAGAGTTGAACTGTACCTGATCATAGCTTCCGGAAACTGAGCCTTGTGCATCTGACAGAGAGAAGTTGAAGAAGACTGCATCATTTCCATTTACCACAGACGTGTTGAGATAAACGTTCACAGTAAAGGGATATGTTACCTGGAAAGCTGGCCCAACCGTGTAGTAGTAAGTGTAAGGTACTATTGTGCCGCAATATGAACTCAGAGCATTGGTTGTCATGTTTGTTGCAGGACTGGAGAAATTCCATATGTTGTCAAGAAACTGCAGAGTGTGGGTCCTGGCAGAATAGAATATAACATTCTGTGTCCAGAAGGTATACGATGAGTTTCCAAACAAGGTAACGTTGTTCATGATTGCATTAAGCTGCATGGTAACGCTGTTGGGGCCGTCATCCAAAGCATAGAAGGTACTTAGGTTGTTCATAGTAACAGATGCTGCAATACTCGAGGTGTTGATGGTGTTACGCTGAATCATGCCGGTTGTGTTGGAAAACCCATAGGTTCCGATACCCATTGGGGCAGGTGCTTGAAGGTACCCGGTGCTGTTAGTTTGGTTTCCGGTCAGCACATTCTTCGCATTGAAGTTTGGCAGATAGATGTACTTGTTTGGTATCCCCTTTGAATGAAGGGTATTGAGGATGTTCACACTCTTCTGGCTAAGGTGTGTCTGTGATGAGGCAGGGGCAAGATTTCCCAATGAAGTTCTAGCTGTTGAGGCTGCTGTGTTGCTGCTGGAAGCATGATTCTCTCCAGGAAAAATGACTGCCGCTGTGGAGATAATCATTGCCAGAGCAACTAATATCACGAAAACTGACAATAGCTTTCTGTTCATTTTTTGATCAAATTATCATTACTCCTTTACGATATTTAACCATTTTTTTCCAGAATTCGAATCTAGATCTTCGGTATAGTGATCTTTTTATGCATTCACACAGAGTATTCGCATAACGAACCATGT
>JAJZKS010000121.1 GCA_021850835.1 Thermoplasmata archaeon | reverse complement strand
GCGATTAAGGAATTCACGAAGGCGATCAAGCTCATAGACAATGAACCTGACTTCCATTTCAACAGGGGCCTTACATATTATTCCATGAAAATGCTTGAACAGGCAATAAAGGATTACCAGAAAAGCATTGAACTGTACCCAGACCATGCTGACTACTACAACGCCATTGGGGCAGCATATGACGACCTGGGAGATGCGGGGAAGGCAATAGAGGCATTCTCAAAGGCAATACAGCTTGAAAACGACATACCCGACTTTTATTACAACAGGGGAAACGTCAACTTCAGGAAGAAAAACTATGAAGAGGCGCTCAAGGACTTCACCAAGGCTGTGGAACTCAACTCTACAGACCAGATATTCACCTACAGGAGATACGAGCTTCTCATGGAGATGGGAAAGTACGAGGATGCCATAAGGGACATGGACAGTGCGTTGAGAATGGTGCCTGACAATTACCAGTACCACCTTGCAAAGGCTGAAGCGTATGAGAAGCTTGGAAAGTTCAAGGAAGCCATGGCCTCCATTGATGATGCGGGGAAACTGCTGCCAGATCCTGCGGCCCTTGACCAGAGGAAGAAAGAAATCCAGTCCAAGATGCCTTCCTAGTTCATTGGAAATGGAGGAGCATTTTGCGTGAAAGCTGGGAGTTAAGGCAATACCAGGACAGTCTGGTGGATTATATCATCTCCAAGCTCCAGGGGCATGAGGGTGTAGCCATAGAAGCCCCCACCGGTTCCGGCAAGACCATCACCGGGCTGTGTGCAGCAGTTGAATATGCCTCCAATGCAAAAAAGAAAGTTCTCTACCTTACGAGGACCAATTCCCAGCAGGAGCAGGTCCTGAAGGAACTCCGGAAAATTAACGGCAAGGAAAGGATAAAGGCCGTCCCCATACAGGGAAGGCACAACCTTTGCCCGTTATACATGGAAATGGAGGAGGGTTCCGATTTTTCATCTGATTCCCTGTCAAGGTTCTGCAACAGCAGGAAGAAGAAGGTAAGGGAAGGGAACAGGGAAGCGTGCAGATTCTACAATGAGAAGGTGAACGCAAACAGCACACAGGACAAGATTTTCTCAGAAATACCTGACGCTGACAAGTTCTTAGAATATGGCATTAAGAATACGGTGTGCCCATATGAATCCCTGAAAGCTGCAGCCTCTAACGCAGATGTTGTGGTGGCACCTTACTCATATTTCCTGAACAGCTTCATTGCAGACAGGTTTCTCTCGCGCTGGGGCGTTGCCAGGGAAGATCTCGTTGTTGTCATGGACGAGGCGCACAATCTTCCTGACCTTGCAAGGGAGCTGTCATCCTACGAAATCACTCTCAGGAACATTGAGTTTGCAGAAAAGGAGTCGCAGGAATTTGGAGATTCCGAACTTGCAGAAAGGTTCAGGGCCACCGACTATTGCGAAATGCTCAGGAACGCCATACTAGACCTCAGGGAGGAGCATCTCGAGCAACGGGATGAAGCAAGGATACAATTCAGGGACTTCGTTGAATACGCTGCAATTGGAGCCAAGATTTCGATGGAGGATTTCTGGGCATATACCTCCATATTTGCGCTATTCGGGGAGATGATAACACAGAAGAAGGAAGACATGGGCAAGGTCCCGCGATCCCATGTCCTGGCACTTTCAGGCAAGATGCTCACTTGGAGGGAATCTGAGGATGACAGCTTTGTGGCCATAGTATCCAACGATGATGATGGAAAGGTCGAGGCATTCTGCATGGAGCCCAGAGGGATACTTGAACCCCTGAGGAAATCAAAGACAATCCACATGTCGGGAACCCTTGAACCCTTCAAGATTTACAGAGATATAACGGGCTTTTCAGATCTGCCTGCCAGGAAGATGAGCAGCATCTTCCCGGAAGAGCACAGGCAGATCCTGTACATTGATGACATCTCAACAAAGTATGACGAATTCAACCACGAGCAGGCCCGGAAACTGAGGGACCTCATTTCCTCAGTGGTGGAGGAAGTGGGAAGAAAGACCGTGGTTTTCTTCACCTCATACAACATCATGGACAGGATAATACAGCTGGGGTTCAGTTTCCCGTTCATGGCGGAATCCAGGAACACCAGCCAGCAGGACCTCATGAACCTCCTTGAAAGATTCAGGAAAGGGAAGGCGCCGCTCTTGGCTGTAATGGGCGGAAGGATATCCGAGGGAATGAACTTCCCGGGAGAACAGCTCGAGGTTGTTGTGATTGCAGGTATACCTTATCCACGGCCCGATGCAAAGCACAAGGCACTCTTTGCTTATTATGAGAATGTCCACAGGAATGGCTGGGAATATGCGGTTACCTTCCCGGTTATAGTGAAAATGAGGCAGGCAATCGGTCGCCTCATCAGAAGCGCAGATGACATTGGGTCAGCGATCATACTTGACAGGAGGGCCGCGTATTTCAGGCCATATATTCCTGAGCTCATGCTTTCCCGCGATCCTGTGGGTGATGCAAAAAAGTTCTTTGAAATGCGAAGGAATTCTCACACTCAGTAAACTAATTTATATGACGCTTAAATCCCATCCTGTTGACTCTATTTAAGGACAATGACAGGCTAAAAAAGAGCATTAGACAGATGCTTAACAGGGGAACCGTTGGGAAATGGGTTCTTGTAGGCCTCCTCATTGGCATTATTGCTGGAGTCGGCAGCCTCGCGCTTTATGAGGCAATCGCCCTTGCAACAAAGTACATACTCACCAATATAACCGGCCTAGTTCTGCCCACTGAGGGAATCGCAGGACAGACTGCAACATATTCCTTCGGCAGCTACAGACCATATCTCCTCCCTGTTTCAACGGTGCTGGGAGGCTTGATTTCAGGCTTCATTGTCTACAGGTTTGCCCCTGAAGCAGAGGGGCATGGAACCGATGCTGCCATCAGCGCCTTCCACTACAACAATGGAAAGATAAGGCGAAGAATACCGCTTGTGAAGCTGGTGGCATCTGCAATTACCATCGGATCGGGAGGCAGTGCAGGCAGGGAAGGGCCAACAGCCCAGATAGCCGCAGGCTTCGGATCTTTTGTTGCGGATGCTATGAAACTTTCCGACCATGACAGGAGAATTGCCATGGCAGCAGGCATTGGAGCTGGAATAGGAAGCATTTTCATGGCTCCGCTAGGAGGCGCACTGCTCAGCACAGAAATTCTTTACAGGCAGGATTTTGAAGTGGAAGCACTAATTCCTTCCATCATTGCTTCAATCACAGGCTATGCAATATTCGGATATCCATTCGCTTACAAACCACTTTTCACCATACCGGGGAGCACTTTCCTGGGATTTTCACACCCTGAAGCACTTCTCCTGTACCTGGTTGCAGGCATAGTTGCAGGGTTTGGTGGGATTCTCTATGTCAAGACATTTTACGGAGTGCAATCCCTCTTCCTACGGCTGGGCAGGATCCCAAAGTACTTCAGGCCAGCCATTGGGGGCCTCCTCGTTGGCCTGATAGCAATGGAATTCCCCCAGATCCTTGGCCTGGGATATGGATGGGTCCAGCTGATCTTCTACCAGAACCTTTCCGTTTTCACCAACCTGGCCATGCTGCCAATTTACTTGCTGCTCATTCTCTTCTTCCTCAAGATTATTGCAACTTCATTGACCATAGGCTCCGGAGGGTCAGGAGGAGTTTTCGCACCCGGAATAGTAACTGGAGCATTCCTAGGTGCCGCCATGGGAGTTATTGTACATCCATTTTTCCCGTTCATTAATGTGGCAGAGTTGACCATCGTAACCATGATATCGTTCTTTGGAGGAATTTCCAAGGCACCAATTTCCGTCCTTATAATGGGAACTGAAATGACGGGGGGATTTGGGCTGTTCCTGCCCCTTATGCTCGCAACCACCGCCTCATACTATGTTTCCGGGACAAAGTACTCTATTTACAGGGCACAGGTCAAGAACAGGGAAGCGTCCCCAGCACACCGCACCGAGTATGAAAGGCCCGTCATGGACCAGGTCTCAGTTTATGATGCCATGGTCACGAGCTATCCCTCAACTGATCCGGAAAGGCACCTCAATGAAGTGATTTCACTCCTAAGGTCCACAAAGACAAAGGCCATTGTTGTCGAGAGGGACCACAGGCTCCTTGGAACCCTTTCAATTGAGAACATAAGGCCCGACATGCCACTTTCAACGACAAAAGTAGGGGATGTGATGGCAACCGATGTGGCGGTCATAACCCAGGACGAGAATATCCACATCGCCCTTGACATGCTTACCAGGACATCAACAGGAAAACTTGTGGTAGTGGATTCAAGCGACAGGCAGAGGGTTCTTGGGACCATCGGTTTCGCGGATGTCGCGGAGGCCTACAACCGCGAAGTCAGGAAATTGAAGCTCCGGCAGATGGAGCAGACATAACTTTTTCGCATGAGTTAGTAGAAAACTAAAAATGCTAAGTTCACTCTACGTAGATATCAATGCACATTGACAGCCCCCAATATGGAATAATAAGGCAGTTCCAGAAGAATGACATAGACAGGATTCTGGAGATAGCGAGCCACTCGCTTACTGAGTATTATACCTCCAGCTTAATATTCGACCTATATGATTCATGGCCTGAAGGTTTCAGCGTCTATGCCATTGACGGGAATATTGCTGCATTCATGATATGCGCAAGGAATACCCCAAATGAGGCAAGGATCCTCATGTTTGCAGTAGATGAGCACCACAGGAGGCAGGGAATAGGGGAAAAGCTCATGCAGGACTTTATAGAATACTGCAGCAGGAGCGGCTTTATTAGCCTAAAGCTGGAAGTTAAAACAGACAATGACCCTGCAATCAATTTCTACAAAAAATTCGGGTTTGTGATAACATCAAGACTGCGCGCCTATTACAGCGACGCATCCGATGCGTTCACAATGTGGAAGATAATTTAAAAAATTTAGAAGACAGAAACTGTGCCTTCAGTGAACATCTTGGTTAGTTCAGTGATGTTTTCCAGCCTCTGGTCTGCAATCCTTCTGATATTGTTCTTCAGCTTTGATGGATCCACGTTGTCTGCATAGATTACCTGCAGGCTTGCCACATGCGGGTCATCTATCCTTCTTCCAATCTGGGAAACGATCCTCACGTGTATTTCCTGAACGTCATTGCCGTGCTCTTTCACAACATCCTGTGCTATGAGGTTTGAAAGCACATTGTAAAGTTTTCCCACGTGCGTGACGGGGTTCTTTCCTGCAGCTGCTTCCATGCTCATTGGCCTATATGGCGTAATAAGGCCAGTAACCCTGTTGCCTCTTCCTACGGAACCGTCGTCTCCGTTTTCCATTGACAACCCGGTTACCGTCAGGTAGTGGCCGGTTCCTTTTCCGTCTTCTTCATCAGCTGTGTTGATGAATATCTTAACAGGCTTGTCTGTAAGGCTTGTGGCATGCTTTGTGATGTGTTCCCTGAGCTCCTCCTTTATTGAGAAGTATTCGGGGTCATCCTTGACGAACTTGTCAACATAGGCTGCAGCAACTGTAAGGTTGATGCTGTCCTTCTGCCTGAATCCCATGACCTTGATATCATAACCGATTGCTGGGAGCTTCTTCTTGAATTCCCTGCTGTTGAGATACTTCTCTGTCTCGTAAACGAGCTTCTCTGTGTCTGAGTAGGGCGCAAATCCGACACCGAATGATGTGTCGTTTGCCCTAAGCTTTGCTGTATCGTAAATCTCAGTGAGGTCTACGGAGCCATGCCCGATCCTGCAGTCAATCATAACGTCTGCATCAAGGTCGAGGTGCTCGAAGTTGCTCTTCAGGTAATCTCTTGTTGCCTTAATTGCTATGGACTTGAACGG
>JAJZKS010000120.1 GCA_021850835.1 Thermoplasmata archaeon | reverse complement strand
TCTTTTTCTTTTCAGGCTGAGTTCTCCAATATTCCTGTCTTTGTCGGCTGTTACCACTTTGGTAAGTTTGCCATAGCCACTGGCTTCCACCGTGAGGAGATACTTGTGACCAATTTCCAGGTTCCTGAACCAGAAATCCCCGAATTCATCTGAAGTTGCTGAATATTCTTGGTCGTTGAACAGGTCCTGTGCCTTAATGCTGGCTCCCTGGACAATTTCCTCCTCATCCTGATCCACAAGTATTCCTGAAATGAATGGCTTTGGCAATCCCTTGTAGTAGACTTTAGGCTTAGCGCCAAATTCCGGGTGAAGTGCTTCTGCTTTTGCCTTAAGCCTGATCATCTTCGGATCGTCCTCTTCACCAAAGTAAATGGCATCTCTGGGGCAGATGTCGGCACACCTGGGTGTTTCCCCCTTTTCAACAAGGTGAGCACATCCAGTGCATTTCTGGGCCACGTTGAGATCTTCATTCATGTATATGACATCATATGGGCAAGCCTCCTGGCAAAGCCCGCACCCAGTGCACTTTTCCTGGTCAATTATCACAAGGCCGTTTTCACCCTTGATGATGGCATTTTCCGGGCATGCTTTCATGCATGGTGCATTGTCGCAATGCTGGCAGAGCAAAGGCAGATAGGTAACCCTGACTTTTGGGACCTGGCCACGTTCCATTCCCTTGACATTCATCCAAAAGTGCCCTGTATCCGGCTGTTCCTTTGTATATGGCATATGGGAATTGCCGACATGCTCGTCCTTGCAGGCGATCATGCAGAGATTGCATCCTGTGCATTCGTCAAGGTCGATGAAAAACTCCTTCTTGCCCAAGGTTAATCAGCCTCCCTGAGGGGTACGCCCGGTTTAAGATTTTGAGAATTTCCCAAATCCAGGAATTCAGCTGGGTCGATTCTCTCGACATCCACAAGGAATCCGCTTACATTCATTTCAGGTATCTTTATCTCCTCACCTCTGCGGTATTTCTCACCCGGAGAAGGTGAAATAAAATTGATGTTTCCTCCTCTGTCAACCAGTTCACCCTTAACACTGTAAAGATCCATCTTAGAACCGTGTTCTGCATATACCGTGCCGGGTGTGATCCTCTCAGTAACCTTCGCACAGAAGAGCACTGACCCCCTTTCGTTGTATACCCTCACCACGTCTCCATTGGAAATTCCCTTAGCATATGCGATTTCCGGGTGTATCCAGCATGGTTCATACTCATAACCGTCTGGCCCCTTCATTTTCCACATCTCCCTGATCCAGTCTATGTCATCCCCCTGCACATGGAACCTGAACCTCGGGTGGTTTGCCACAACAAGATATGGGTATTTCTTAGCTTTTTCAGAAGTCTGAAGTTCATCACTTGCTACCCACTTCGCAAGGGGCGGCCTTTCTTTGTCATCGGGAGCTGATTTCTTGATCCTTTCAGATACAAACTCAATCTTTCCGCTTGGGGTCTGAAGGCCCTTTGCATCCCTGTTAAACCATGCTAATCCGCCTTCATGGGGGCCGTCTCCACGCCCTTTCTTGATCTCAAGCCATTCCTCCCAGGAGGGGCAATCATAAATGATGTACTTTCTCTGCTTGAACTCCTCCCAGGAAATGCCATATTTGCGGAAGGCAAGTTTTTCCTCGTACGCTTCCCTGAGCCACTCCTCGTGAGGCGGGAACCCGTCTTTTATCCCAAGCCTCTGGGCAACCATTCTGTGGATCTCGTAATCGCTCTTGGATTCCCCAATGGGCTCTATGGCCCTCTCCTGGAAAAACATGCCCAGTATGTCGCTTCTCTGGACTGCAATTATGTCTTCGTGCTCAAATATGGTCTGGGCTGGCAATATGAGATCGGAGAACAGTACGTCATTCTCCATCCAAGGGTGAATGCTGACAACAAAATCGATGTTTGGGCTCCTCAGTGCATCGATCCACTTCCTGCCATATGTCCAGCTGACGGGCTGGTTTCCATTCTCGTTCCAGATCATCCTGATACCCGGATGTTTCTCGTCAGGAGGGAAGTGGTATTTTACGAACTGGTCATCAGAGTTTGCAAGTGCTGCTGAAGAGCCCTGCCAGTGGATAGGCGGCTTAAGGATGGCATCATCAACCAGTGTCCTGGGTATGAAAACAGGGGATTTTGCTTCCTTCCCTATTGCATACTCAATCAGGGGATTGAGCGGTATTCCATCCCTGTCAACCTCGGGAAACCTTGGAACCTGGGCAAGCCATTTCTTGTAGAAGGATGGGGCGCCAGTTCTAAGGAACTGCCTCCCTGGTTTCCCAATCCCCTGCATTGCAAGCAGGTATGCCTCATGCCTCGCTGCCATGTGTGACAAGGTGCCCCTGACTTTTGGGCCGCCAAAGTAAACAGAAAGTGAAGTCCTCTTCCTTGCCCATTCTCTTGCCAGTGCTTTTATTGTATGAACAGGCAGGCCGGTGATGGATGTTGCCCACTCTGGTGTCTTGGGAATTCCGTCATCCTCGCCCTTTACATGTTTCTCAAACTGATCAAACCCTATGGTGTGGGTGTCCACATAATCCCTGTCATAGAGATTTTCTGATATCCAAACATATGCAATTGAGAGGTAAAGCGCCGAATCCGTGTTTGGCTTTATGGGAATCCATTTGTCCGCATAAACGGCAGCAGCATAGTTAAGGTCAGGCGATACTGCCACTATCTTGATGCCGGCGTCCTTCAGCCACCTGGCCATGATGGTGGAGATTGAGCCTGACATTCCGAAGCCAGTGGATTCCGGGTCATTGCCGGAGAAAATGACCATTTCAGTGTTTTCAAGCACGTCATCCCAGACCTCGTCCTGATACGGCTCACCCAGTGATTCTTCGAATCCCCAGACATGCTTGGCTCCCCAGTAATAACCCTCCCAGCTGTCAGGATTCCTGATCTGCTGGGTCCACCAGCCCCAACCAAGTTCGTCATGGATTTTATCGAACAGATAATGCCCCCAGAAGTGGAGCGATTGCATGTAGCCGCTCTGGCCATGACCATCAGCCTGTACAAGAACAGGCTCCATATTTCCATATTTTTCATGAACCCTCTTGAGTTGCTGGACGATTATGTCCAGGGCTTCATCCCATGTTATTCTGGCATAATCGCTTATTCCCCTCCTTTCAGTGTTTGGGGCCTCTGGTTTCCAGTCTTTTCTGAGAAGGGGATATCTTAGCCTGTCATCGGTATCTATTCTTCTTTTCCAGGCGTATGCCAGCGGCATCTGCACATCTTTCCTGGGGCGTTTGAACTCCCCTCTGGAAGTTTTGATAGTGTATAGCTTGACCTCATCGGGTATGTAGAAAGGAAGGCAGCGGACAATCCTGTTGTCCTTCACAACACATTTAAGCGGAAAATTGGATCTGGCAAGCCCGCTTCCGGGATGCGCTATATAAACAATCTTCTCTCCGGAACCATTCTGCATGCATTTTCATAAGTCAGACATATTTACCCTTTTGCTCTCATATTTGAAAATGTTTGTCTCATTGGCCCTTCGTAGAATCAAGAATTGTTGTATTGTTGGAAAATTGTTGAATAAATGTAAATGTTGATGGGCTGCTTCATAAAAATTAGAACTTGGGAAAGAAAAAGAAATGGGTGGTGGCTTGCCATTACTTGGCCAGAATGTCGATCTTCTTCCTCTTCTTCTCCAGTTCCTCTCCGATCTTGAAGTGTTCCCTCTTGATCACCATGTCGGCATATCTCTGGTATTCCGGGGTCCACTTCTCGAGATCATATCCGTACCATGGCATCTTGAGATTCAGCGATGGCAGGCCAAGCTCTTCCCAGATTTTCTGTGCCTTCTCCATGTATTCCCTCTTTGGGAGGGATGTTGGAGGATAGTCCGTCTTTCTTGTGGCATCAATCAGAATGGCTGAAGCTTCTCTGTAACCGCTGTTTTCATCCTTCTGCCCTGCCACAAACACAGACGGGTCAAGATGGGCTGTTTTTCCTCTAATGAACTGTATATCCCTGTGGGGCTGCATCCTGAAGCTGAGTGCCCAGTTCACAGAGTCGGGGTCAAATGGATCAATATCGTCATCAACTGCCACAAAGACCTTGCCAATATCGGCTGCGTATCCCGAAGCGCATACCAGTGACCTCATTGCATCAGTAGGAGCATCCTTTTTGATCTGGATTACACAGTACTGCCAGCTTCCGCTTGATTCAAGGAATGCCACTTTCTTTACATTCGGCAATCCACAGTCATTCCTGAGAAACTTTGTAAATGCGCTTCCATATGCTACCTGCCTAAGCTTGCTGCTCTCACTCGGAGGCATCTGGCTGATAATTGTCTGGAAAATTGGCTTGTCCTCCCTGTGCGTAACTGCAGTAATTTCCATGACCGGGCACCACTGGCTTTCAACATCTGCAGCAACATATCCTGTGTATTCGCCGAATGGAGTCTGCGGTTCGAAATCACTTACCGATACTTTGCCTTCAATGACATATTCCGCAGTGGCCGGCACATAGAGATCAACCGTCTTGCATTTCACTACCTCAATCGGTTCACCTGCAATGCCTCCGGCAACTGAAAGTTCGTCCATTCCGTATGGGACCTTGGCAGCGGCTGTGAACTGCAGGTACGGCGGACCTCCGATTACAATGGCTGCATCCAGGGTCTTGCCCTTAGCTGCAGCCTTCCTGAGGTGCATGAATCCATGGCTGCCGCGGTGGACTTCCCAGAGGATCTTCCTTGGCCCGAATACCTGTCCTGAATATGTTCCAGCGTTCTGGATGCCGGTTTCAATGTCCTTGGTCACAAATGCAGTAGTAGTTCTGACCTGGCAACTGTATCCAGGTATCTCAACAGGGAACGGAATTTCATTGAGCCCATGGGACTCCAGGTCCTTTCCTGTTATTACAACTTCCTGGCACTTCCCCTCTTTCACCACCTTAGGGTCAATAGGGCGCTCTATTGCCTTAGTGAACCTCTCAGGAACCTCATCCGGGCCGCATTCCATTCCTGCGGCATATACGTCAATGGAGCTGGCAAGAACTCCGGTTGTGACACCTGCATCATAATGCTTGCCTGTTGAATCATAAACATTGGTGAAAAAGAATCCCTTTCTCTCCTTTTCGGGAAGGCCCTTATACTGGAGCCTTACCAGGGGCATAAGCTCAGTCTCCAGCTGGATCTTCCTGTCAACCGTTGTTAGAAGGTTCCTTTTCTCGAGTTCGCTGAGGTACTCTCTTAAGTCATGATAAACCATAAAAACCCATCCTAACCAGTTTAAAAATATTGTGAATAAAAAGAGAGGTTAGGAATAGATATTTGTGTAATTCCCGTACAATTTTTAGGCAAAAAAACATTTTTTGATATGTTTTATGAAATAATTATAGAATCATGCTTTAATACCACCGATTTTCAGACCCCTTGTGCATTTTTGGGAGTCCTACTGCGCTGATAAATAGAACCAGCCACTCCACTCAGGAAATTTTCGCCTTTCTGAGCTTTGGCTGTTGAAAAAAATTGCGTAAAACCGTAATCACTTCTGCCTGTACCTGACCTCAAATGTAGTGCATCCTTCATTGGTAACCCAAGGGCCATGGGGCATTCCTGGCGGCCTGCAGGCATACATCCCCTTGGAAAATGTCTGGTTCAGCCTGAGGTCCTTTATTGAACCTTCCAGGATGTATACTTCCTCCCAGAAATCATGCTTGAGTATGCCATTGGGCGAAGTGTCAGTCCCAGGTTCAAACCTCAGGAGCCTGGTTACTGTCCCATTCTCCTCATCCCTCACTAAGATGCGCTCCTTAAGGGTGGGAACCTTGCCCTCGCACTGGGTCCACTCCACTGATTCACCAA
>JAJZKS010000119.1 GCA_021850835.1 Thermoplasmata archaeon | reverse complement strand
GACAGAGGGGTAACATATTAGCATGAGTTGACATTGTTCAAACTTTATTTTTAAATCATAAGGATTATGATCCATTTCTCATCCCCCCCTAAACCATAGGTTTTTTGTCCTTAGATAGCCCGAATTTAGCTTGATAACCGAAGGTAAAAATTGGTAAGCTTATTACACGTCGACTGCCTTTTCATCAATTATTAACCACCTGGGCGGACCTTAGTAAACTTATGTACTTCAGGTTTTACTCTCTTCTAACTTACCAAACGAAAATTGATTGGCAAAGTAATATTCATGGCTTGGCAGAAAGCACCCTAAAAATCATTGGATAAATTTCAGGATGCATATCTTTAAGCTTCCAAAGTTCACTTCTCTGCCTCCAGACTTTCTTACCAAATGATCTTGGCCAAATCTTCACCAAGAACTCTTGTTAATCCTTTCAACTCTCAGTTTTATCTGCATATTGCCAACAATATAATTAACAGCAAATGTATTGTGCAAAAATCATGAAATGGGTGACAAGAGAAAAAGCTAAAGTGGACAGAATTGCGTGCCCCTGGGTTATTTCAAGATTTGTGGACAAAGATCCTGTATTTCTTTTTGTGCCCAAAGAAAAGGTTCTAGACGTGGCCAAAGCAGAAAATGCAATACCTTTCGACACTCCTGGAGCGGAATTGTTTCACTATGAGGAAAATGGAAAAGAATACGTTAGCTTCGATGCTGTAATCAGGAAATACAACCTTCAAGATCCCGCACTTCTTGAATTTGCGAAAATAGTTCGAGGTGCCGACGCAAACAACCCAGATGCCCCACCAGAGTCAGCAGGCCTTGAAGCGGCAGCCCTTGGTTTCAGGGAAATAGCAAAGGATGACCATGAAAACATGAAGCTGCAGCTCCCATTCTATGACGCTATGTATGCATACGTGAAAGGGAAAATGGATGGAAAGGCGAAACTTGAACACGCCAATAAATGAGTTTCGGCATACTTGAAGAGGTAGAAGCAATATTGTTAGTTTTTAAAGGAAAAAAAGAACTTCCAACGGAAGCGGAATGCGAATTTGACCACGCGGATGTGGATCAAGCGACAGGGATGGTCTTTGTTGCACATACAAGTTCGGGAACTGTAGAAGTTTTCGACGAAAAAGAAGAAAAGTGGATCAAGTCTATATCTGACTGCACTGGCGGAAGCGGTGTAGTATTTGATCCTATCACCAAAAAAGTCTTTGCGGCTTCGAGGGCTGATGGCCATATACTTGCCATAGACCCAGCCTCGTTAAGTGTATTGATTAAATTTAAAACTGGAAGCAGACCAAATGGCCTTGCAGTTGACAGTTCAAGAGGGATTCTCATGACTGCGGACGTTGGAGACAACCAGGCAAGATTTCACCACCAGAAAACTGGTGAAATGATAGCTACAGTTGGACTCATAGGAAGGCCTAGATGGTGCACGTATAGCAGTGACAGCGATGAGTATATGGTCAACATAATGGATCCGCCAGGCATTGAATTCATCTCCGGAAAGGACTTCACCCAGACAAGATTTTTCAATGTAAATAAAAAAGGGCCACATGGGCTTGTGATTGAAGGCATTACGGCTTACATTGCCTGTGATGATGCCACACTTGTCACCATTGACCTCAAGCAAATGAAACCTGTGCTAGAAGCAAAATTAGCAGGCCCTCCAGATGTCCTCTGGTATAATAGAAAACTGAATCATGTTTACTGCAGCATTGGGGAGCCAGGCGTCGTTCAGGTTTTTGATGGGAAGTCCCTTCAATTGATTCAGCAGATTGATACAGAGCACGGAAGCCATACACTGACATTCGATGAAAAGCTACAGAAACTCTATACCTTCCTTCCGGAAAGCCATTCTGTTGGAATTTATAGGGCCTGATGTTTAATCTATAAATCAAAAATGTCTAAAACAATTTATCCATCTTTATTTTTCAATATTGAATAATTTGAGTAGTGGTCCCTTTACATAAAAACCAATACAATTCTTAGAAAGAACATGCACAATTTATCCAGAAGTTTCACAAGTTTTCCGACTTATAACAAAATATGCTTCTAGAATTATTTTTAACAGATCTGTCCAATGATTTTTTGTATGCAAAGATTCCCTTATTAATTAAATAAATGCCTGGATTTCAAATAAATTCAAGAAAGCTGATTGAAAAAAACAGTTTGTTGTTGGATCCCGCAAATCTACAAGACATAATTTACTTTAGAAAACCACAAATTCGGTTGAATTGGAATAAACATCGCCTTCATAAACGTCATAGTTCATCGGATCATTTGGTTTTTGAAACAAAACTGAAACCCTTAAAACCTTATTCTTAAAAAAAACTTAAGCGCGGGGAGAGAGTATCGAACCTAAAGTTCGAATCGCTACGTTAAAATATATAGACTCTATATCTATTCATGGAAGTTTCAGAAAATCAAACGGGAATTTACAAGAGAACCGTTAAAATAGAGCTTGAGAGAACCAAGAACCTTCTAGGCCCTGGGGCTGCCTTTGATGCCATTAAAAAATTTTCAACCGATCTTAAAGTGCAGGATGGACTTTCAGACCATCGGATTATATTCTACTTTGCCAAGTTGCGGCCAATTGCAAAGTTGCTAGGTGCAAACTTCATGAATCCCAGTGAGGATGATCTAAAATCCATGATTGAGCAGTTATCACACTCAAGAATTAGCCCAAGAAGTGTTGAGGACTACAAGCAGACCTTAAAGAAATTTTATTCATGGCTGCTGCCAAAGGCAAAATACAACAAGGCATGCGGCTGGATCAAGATTAAAAATAATGTGGACCGGCTGAAGAAATCTGAGGACATGCTCACAGAGGATGAGGTTAATAGGATAATTGGGAGCTGCAAAAACCTCAGAGATAAGGCTTTAGTTTCACTGGCTTATGATTCGGGTTGCAGAGTTGGGGAGCTTCTAACTGTAAGGCTTCGCGACTTAGAGCTTGACGACAAAGGTTTAACTCTGCATGTATCGGGAAAAACAGGGGAAAGGACTGTTTATGTCATTGGGGATTCGATCGCGTATGTAAGGGAATGGCGCAAGATTCACCCTGACAATTCCAAACCGGATGCCCTTCTATTTGTTGATCTGGTATCAGGCAAGCCAATGAACTATGATTCTGCAAGAATAACAATTCAAAAGGCAGTAAAAAGAGCGAAAATCAATAAGCGGGTACATCTGCACTTATTCAGGCATTCTTATGCTACAAGGTACAGTGAAGTATTATCAGAATCAGTATTAAAGGCTCAACTAGGCTGGACTGCTTCTTCTAAGATGGCTCAAAAGTATGTGCATCTATCCGGCCAGCAACAAAAGAATGCGATTCTCAAGGCTAATGGCTTTGAGCCAGAAGTAAAGACCATCAAGAAGGTGCAGCTGAGAGCATGCCAGAGGTGCGGGGAAAAGAACCCCAGTACTGCATCTTACTGCCTGAAATGCTGGTTTCCATTAACTACTGAGGCAGCCATAGAGCTTAAGGACAAACAAGACCACATACAACAGGCCATGACTGATCGTAAATTGATTAGCCCTCAGGTACAAGCAATACTAAAAGCAATGCCGGAACATGAAAAGGCCGGAATATTGGCAACACTCCTTGAGCAATTAATCAAGGAGCAAAACCAATCTTAATTTTTAAGGATGCTGATTACTTAGACTTAATCTGTTTCGGTAAGTTTCGGTAAAAATCACTCAAAAAAGCCATTTTTCTGTTAATTATGTTTCGGCATCTTTCGTTTTTCTATATTACTATGAATAATCATATTACCACAAAAAAATTACTTGTGGTAATTTATGGGTTTGTGGTATGGAATCCCATACAATGGGGAACTCTTACGGTAAACCCGTATGTTCCTGAATAAGTGAGTAAAACCTTTGAAATTCGGCAACTGGTGAATATGACTAACGGTAATTGACGGAATGAGAATTATTACTGAAAGTAATTTATCGCCTTAAAATGTACACTTACGGAATGAGCGTTTTAAAGGGTTAGGAATGTCCGATTTAGGACAAAAATATAGCGATTTGCTCATAACTATATAGAAATAGTAAATTTTTGCAAATGCAGATTAATGTTTATCGGCATGGCATGGACACTCACAATATACACGCCTGGTCTTGCCTGTTGGCATTTTTCCGATCAGGCGATCCCACTTGTAGAGTTTCCTTACTTCCATGCCTGTGCATCGGTCATGAAATTCTATCAGGCAATATTCCAACAGATTTCGTTCTTCCTGTAATTCAGTCATCGGGTTCATCCCCTGGGTCTAGTGGTAAGTACGGTTCATCTATTGGCCCTCGGTTGTCCTCAGGCATGAAAGGATGTTTCCTTTCAGGTATGAATGGGCTTGATTCGACAAGGTAAGGTGTAATTACACTACCCTTTGAGTTCATCCCTGAAAATTGAACTACAAAACCACTTTTTGAATTGAAATCATAAGAGAAGGGCATCATTTTAGATCGCCTTCCCTGTACCTGTTCAATGCTTCGATTCCTTTGGATGCCCTGAGCTTCATTTTTTCCCTCTGCTCTTTGGTGAGTTCAGGATGATCCGATAACCATGAAAGCTCCCTTTCCCTGTACAAAGAATCAACTGCCCTTTGCCCTCTCCTATCGACTGATTCAGGCATATCTGGATCAATGCCCTGGATTCCCCTTCTTATGATTATATCACGATTGAGCATGTCAAAGATGAAATATCCCTGGGCATGCTTCTTTGAAAGTTTTTTCTGGTTGATAACTGAAAGTTCATCCCTGTACTCTGGGTTAATGCATGGCCCTTCTTCAGTGTACCATATCCTCTGACCTTTAGATGGATCTAGAGGGCAAAGCTGAGATTCGCATCTATCATAGAACGGGCATGATTCGTAAGGTCTCTGTTCCTGTTCCTTCATGTTATCAATGAACTGCTTTACCTGTCTCTGCTGTTGCTCATTCAGTCCGGCGTATTCATCAAGGGTTATCATGGCCTTACTCTCCTTACCTGGAAGATTAGGAGATTGGCACTGCCACACCTTACGCACTTTCGCTTAACCGTGTCACTGTGGTTTAGTCTCTCCTTAAACACATACATCTCCAGATCGGCATCTGAATTTATGCCCATGTCTTCAAGGGTCATAACGTCAAAGGGATCGCATAACTCTAACTCATACCCACAATCCAGGCATCTTTCAATTTCGATTGGTTCGTAGTCATTCCACTGCATTTATCTCACTCTCCTTACTATCTTGTGCAGATACTTCTTCAAAAATTCTGGAAGTCTCCGTTCCATTTCATTTTTCAATTCACTTGCTTTCGTGTTTTTTCACCTTCCACCAATTCAGAAATCAACTGTTTCGCTTCACCTATGGATAGCTCTTTCAAGTATGATTTACCGTGAAATTCCAGGAAGTCAACAACATCCCTTATATTCTTAGCTGAAAACATCAGGTTCTTGATTGCCTGTAATTGCCTTTCAGTAAGCCTGGGTACTGTCATGGTGCATCGCTCCCTTTGAGTTCCCTGGCAAAGAGGTAACCATAAGGTTCATGGAAGTTCACGTACTCAAAACTGTACTGCTGCATTTTCGCTTTCAGAACATCAAAACGATCACCAACACCAGCTTTCAGGATGCGGACATGATAGGCTTCTCCTTTTATTGAAGGGCCGTGATCCGGTTGCACATGATAGCCATCCGTCAATAGTTCTGCAATGATACCTTCTATCTCATCTGAAAAATCTGAATGTATATGTTTGGGGGAGGGGGGTTCCCCCCCGGTACTTCCGGTACTAGTGGTACCGCTCCTTTTGTCATC
>JAJZKS010000118.1 GCA_021850835.1 Thermoplasmata archaeon | reverse complement strand
TATGCAGAATTCACACTGGCCGCATGGTGTGTAGATAAGGCTTGCAACCCTGTCTCCGGGCTTGAACTGCTGAACCTCGTCCCCGACTTTTTCGATGACCCCGGATATCTCATGTCCCGGAATGATGGGGAGTGCGACCCTCGGGAAGAAACCTTCCTGCGTCAGTATGTCACGATAGCAGATACCGGTCAAGGTCTGCTTTATCAAAACGTCATGCCCTGATACCTCTGGTATTGCTACCTCTTCAACAGTGAGCGGTGCCCTTAATTCCTTCAGTACAGATGCCTTCATAGGTTAGAATCGATTAGAAATATATATGTGATGGGTCTAAATCGGTCTGCAAGAAACTGGAGCATTGATGTTTAATCTAAGATTTTCGAGGGAAATGGCCCTGAGAGAGATTTCGGTTGAGGGATACGAGATACTGAGTAGATCATCTGTAACTGTTGTTGGAATAGGGGCAACCGGCTCTCCCGCAGCTGATCTATTTGTCAGGGCAGGTGTGGGGAAAATTCAGATTATTGACGGTGACACAGTTGATGTTTCCAACCTCCACCGCCAGGTACTTTATTCTGAAGCTGACGTGAATATGAGGAAAGTGGAAGCTGCAGAGAAAAGGCTAAGGGAAATAAACAGCAACTGTGATATTGTGGCTATTCCAGATTTCCTGACGTCTGTTAATATCTCCAGTGTGCTGGGTAAACCTTCTATTGTCATTGACGGAACTGACAACATGGAAACACGTAAGCTCATCAATAGGTATTGCGTGGAAAACAGGATCCCCTGGGTATTCATCTCATCCATAGGCACAGTTTCCCAGGCTAAGGCCATAATCCCCGGGAAGACATCATGCCTTGACTGCTTCATAGAACAGGATGTGAATTATGCAATGAGCTGTGAAGAAACAGGGGTGCTGGCATCTTCACCTGTAATGGCCTCTAGCCTTGCCTGGACAATTGCTGTCAGAATTCTGCTCGGACAGAGTGTGAACGGAGACCTGTACCATATAGATCCGTGGAACCTCGCAATGGAACATGTCCATATTAATAGGAATCCGCAATGCCCTACATGCAGTATAATACCAAGCTGATTTCATATGATAAAGGGAGTAATTTTTGACCTCGACGGGACACTTCTTAACTCGAAAGCTCTGAGGATAAAGGCATGGAAACATGCCTTTCAGGCATTTGGCGTGGACTTGACAGAAGAGGAGATAGCGCCACTTATTGGGCTGCCGGGGCCAGATCTTGCAGGAAAATTTTCTTCAAAGGCATTTGAAATAGAATCTGAGGAGGAACGTTTCTTCAAAATGCATCTTGGTGAAATGGCCTTGTTTGGAGATGTGCACAACACATTCCGTGTACTATCTTCAATAAATGTCAGGACGTCCATTGTGACTTCTTCCCGAAGGGCCTTTCTGGATATACTTAATCTCCCATATGGGCCGGTGGTAACAATCGATGATGTGGTGTTTGGAAAACCGGACCCGGAACCTTATATAAAAGCACTTTCGCTTCTAGGGGTGGAGCCAAGGGAGTCAGTTGTTGTGGGGGATGCGGAAACAGACCTGATACCCGCCAGGGACATAGGCTCGGTATCAGTTTTCATCGGCCATGGAAACAGAAAGTTCTCCAATTATGCAGATTATTACATAGACGAGGTTTCTGAGGTAATCCCAATAGTGAAAAGATTGAATGGACTTCAGGCGGTCAGGGATTCAGGAGCCTGATTTTTCCTTTCAATTCCGGCACATTCTCCAGAAAATCTCTCTGCAATGTTACAAACGCCGGGGCTATTCTGAAAGCTTCAATCCATGTTCTGGCACTTTTGCCGCTATTATCTTTAAGGGAGATTCTAATGTCAGATTTTTCATCTGGGGCTTTATCAGAACTGCATGAGATCCACATAGGTGAATATGAGGAAATGTTATCCTTCGCGGCATTAACCAGCCTTTCCAGTGCCGGCTCATCGGATACAATATTTTCAAGGAAGCGTATCGCAGGCCCCGATAGAGTTGCGCCATTTGCAATGGCTGTCAACGCTTCGTCAAGAGACCTGAAGGATTCCCGGCATTCAACACCAACTTCCAAAGCTTTTCCGGAGAATAAGTAGTACTCCCCACTGCCCAATTCTTTTTCTAAGTAATCCCCAATTTTGTATCCTTCTGTGAAAAGGAAGGTGGACACTACTGAGTCACCATTTTTTAGAGATTTAAGTGAATCCCTTGTGCCCATCCTGTAAAATCGCAAGTTAGGCATAAACTGACTCTGGCCTCCTAGAGGAACACCCCTGTACATTGACCCCGATATTGCAGGCCGCCGATCATCGAAAGCATGAGACCACCTAATGACATCAACTTCTGTCCCTGCGTCCAGGAATTTTGTATTGCCTTCTAGGGATATGAATCCAGCAGTTGATATGAAGCGCGAAATGGATCCGGATAAGCCGGTTACCGGGTATACTCTAGGCCGGGTGCCCTGTGAAATGGTAACGGGAACAAGGTTCTGTTTGCCCATTTCAAGGCGCAGATTTACTGCGAGGGTCCCTTTCAGTGTCGCTGGTTTCCTATCAAGTTTTCCCGCGGATATTATCGCTTCAAGGAAAATTGACCGGAATATCATGAGCGATGAGACCGGAAATCCGGGCAGTCCAATTACTGCCTTCTCGCCAGATCTGCCAAGGACCGTTGGAAGCCCGGGTTTTACAAGAACTCCGTGGAAAACCATGCCGGGTACCATTTCGTCAATAATGCGGTATACCAGATCCGATTCACCTGCAGAACTCCCTCCTGAAAGGATGACTATATCGCTTGCAGCAAGGTTCTCTTCAATGGAGTTCTTTATTTCATCGTAATTGTCCTTGACGATCCCGGCATAGGTGGCATTGATGAACTTGAACTGGTTCAGTTCGTTGCAAAGGGCTATGCCATTGGCATCGCTTATGCTGCCTTCCCGGTATGGCTGGTCGTGGCTGATAAGTTCATTTCCCGTGGAAATAACTGAAATCTTTAGTTTCCTGAATACTTCTATCTCAGAAATGCCAAGTGAGGCCATAACTGCAATGTCATTGGTATCAATTTCCTTTCCCGGAAGCGAAAGGAGCTCTTGGCTTGATATATCGCTGCCCGCTTCAGCAATGTTGCCGCCTTTGGGAACAGCATCAAATATCCTTACCTTTCCGTTTCCCAAATCTTCTGTGTCTTCAACTCTTGCCACTGCATCAGCACCTACCGGGATAATTGCTCCCGTGGAAATTCTGAAACAGCACTTTTCCCCCTCCATCCTTATCCTTGGCTGCCCTATGAAAGATTCACCAACAACATCCAGCAATACGGGTTCAGCCTCGCTTGAGCCTGCTAGGTCTTGTGAACGGGCAGCATAGCCGTCCATGGTGGATCTGTTGAACGGCGGATTATCCCTAGGGGCGAAGACGCTATTGGCCAAGATTCTTCCAGAACCTGCTGTTATAGATATCTTCTCTGTGCCCACAACAGGCTTGATCGTCTCCTTTGCGAGCCTAATCGCATCCTGGAATGACACAAGTTTCTTGTAAACGGATTTCAAAAGTAATCACCAAATAGCTTTACCTTCACATATTGCCCTTTTTCCAGGCCTTCCACTGTTCCAGGCAAGAGAAGTGTCCCGTCAGAATTCATCATTGAACTGATGGACCCTGTACCTTGGGTTCTGATTACCTCTGCAATTTCTCCAGATTCATCAGGAATCAGCCTTACCCTGTAAATGCCTGCGTACCCTGCCCTGTTTGAAACACTGGCCGATAGCCTTGCAGTGACAGTCTTCCTGTAGTCATCTATTCCGGTGACCGCCTTTAGATACTCTTCAAAAAACAGGTCGAAAGAAAGCATAGATGGTATGGGCACCCCTGAAATGGAGAAAATAGGCTTGCCCTTGGATTTGTAAAGGGTCATGGTCCTGCCGGGTCGGATCATCGCACCTCCGAAAACCACATCCGACATTTCCGACAGGGCTTCGGGGACTTCGTCTTTACCTCCCAGGCTTGTGCCGCCAGTTATCACAACGCAATGGCACTTTTCCAGCGCTTCGTTTGCAAGTTTGCCTATTTCGCCGGAATCATCATGGGCCATGCCCACTGTACTGGCCTCAATGAAACCCCGGTTCAGGTAGTTTATGATGAGGTTCTGTGTTGTGTTAGGTATATGGCCTTCAGCGCCTGAAAAAAGTTCATTTCCCGTGGAAATAACTCCAACTTTGATTTTATCAAAAACTTCAATTTCTTTGATGCCTGAGCTTGCCATCGCTGTAATGTTCCACGGCTTTATTCTTGTGGATGCTTCCAGTAAAATATTCCCGCCTTTAATGTCATCTCCTGCCTTCTCGATGTTTGCCCATGGTTTCGGAACTGTTGTAATGGTTATTGCCCCATCGCTTAAGCCGCAGTCCTCAGCCATGATCACTGCATCATAATCTATGGGTACAATGCCTCCAGTGTAAATCTCTGTGCAGCTTCCCTCACGGTACTTTTGGAAATTGGATTTTCCCGCCTCAACCAATCCATTTATGGGCAGGGTCACAGGGTTCACGTCGCTGGCCCTACTGCAGTCGGATTGCTTGACTGCATAGCCATCAACAAGGCTCCTGTTCCACATTGGAAAATCAGTCAACGCCTTCACATCAGAAGTACAGATCCTGCCAAGCGATGAAACGACAGGAATGGTTTCTTTACCAGGATGCTGCCATTCAGTGGACCGGATCCTTTCCAGGGCTTCTTCAAGTGAAATAAGCTTCAAGAATCGTCCCATTTTTCTTCTTATTTTCTCCATGTGTACCCTATCTGTTAAGTTCGTGGTGTATGTGTGAAATCTGTTCCAGTATGATCCTGCTGACCCCGAGATTGGCACCAGCTGGAGAACCGGGAAGGCAAAATACGGGCTTTCTCTGAACAACAAAGGCAGTTGCTCTGGAAAGTGCAGCGTTCGTTCCAATTTCCTGGTATGAGAGGGTAGCGAACAAGTGCCCAAAGCCAGTCATTTCATATTCGGAAATGCTCGATACGGCCTGGATCGTCAGATCATGCTTTGTTATCCCGGTACCCCCGGAGACTATAACTGCATCGGAATCCTCAAGGAAATCCAGCACGGTTTTCCTTATGAGCTTCTCATCATCTTTGATGACTTCGTAAGAAACCACTTCATGCCCAGCATTTTCCAGAAGTTCCATTATGGTTTTTCCAGAATCGTCATCTTCCTGGGTCCGGGTGGAACTGCATGTTATGACCCCAAACTTTCCCGCGAAATTCTTAGTTTCATGATGGTGCATGGCCTTTCTCCTTGGTATCCACATGGACATCTGTGATCTCAGTGGATGGGTAGTTTCCAGTCCCATCCTTTTCCAAATACTTTGTCATGTCCCAGACAGTAAGTAGGGCCGATGTCACGCAACTCAATGCGTCCATTTCCACTCCTGTCTTCCAGTTTGCAACAAGGGCGCAGGAAACAGTCACCTTATTTTCATCAAGGCTCATAGTGAAATCAATGCTTTCAATGGGAATCTGGTGGCAGTATGGCATCCTGCTCCATGCTTCCTTTGCACCCTGAATGCCAGAAATCTTGGCGGAAGTAAATACATCACCTTTCTTTATCTCCCCTTTTCTTATGAGTTCCACAGTCCCCTTCTTAAGCACAACGCTTCCTGAAGCCTTGGCATATCTTCTCACAATGGGCTTCTCTGAGATGTTGATCATGATGACCTAACATGGCTATCATTAATAAAGAGATTATCAACCGGAATCGGCAAGTTTAGGTTATCACCAGGCATTTCACCCAGATGATTGCAATAATACCTGTGAAACTTTCAGAAAGGCTTCCAGGCAA
>JAJZKS010000117.1 GCA_021850835.1 Thermoplasmata archaeon | reverse complement strand
CCCGTGGGTTCGGCTACCTTGTTTCCGACGTTCTTGACCTGGAAATTATAAGTGCCGTTTATGAGGCTCACATTAAGGTAAGTACCGGTTGAGTTGAACTCAATGCCATTTACCTGTACATACCATGTGGTGTGGGAAACCAGGCCCGTTTCCCTGAAAGACACGTTATATGTATTCTGGGAAAGGTCAATTGCCATATTGTATGCATCCATAGAGCCCATTCCAGTGACCAGGTCATATCCCTTGAGGGCACTGTAAACCATGTTGTGGCCTGTTGTAACATCAAAAAATGGAGTCAGGTATGGCTTAATGAGGGAGTTACCGTATTGCTGTGTGCCGAGTAAGTAGAAATAAGGGTCCAGGAATCCCAGGTTGCCAAGGTGTTCAGTCGACCGGTATGCGTTCATTTCAGCGATAATGCCTGCCGTGACAGGAGCGGATATGCTTGTGCCTGAAACAACGTAATAATTGGATGCAGAAGTGTTTGAGAAGTAGATGATTGTATTGTTGGCAATTGCTGAAATGTCGGGAACAGCCCTTCCACCTCCCCTGATGACGCTGTTTGCCTGAGAATCCAGCTGCCAAATTGGCTCTGTGTAAAGGCTGCTTATGCCTCCCACGGTGCCAAGTGTTCCAGACGAGAACTGCGGGGCTGGCTCATACCAGGCCTGCTGGCTTACCAGCGACAGGTACGAGTTGCTGAACTGGTTTGTGTTTACAGATATATTGGTGCCTCCAACAGCGACGACACCATATGAGTTGTATGCTGCTGTAGAGGGAAACTGCACATATTCGCTGTTGCTTACGCTCTTTGCGCTATTGTAGTCGTTTCCACTGTCTCCAGTGCTGGCAAGAACCGTGATGCCTCTTGCCTGGCACTCCTCAAGCAACTGGTTCCACTGTGTCACGACAGTATCATTGGAGCCCCACGAATTTGAGATCACAGACACATTGTTCAAACCTGAGTACGCGGATTGCGGGCTGAGCACCTCTTCAAAGGCCAGCGTAACATCTGCAAGGGTGCTGTTCTGGCCATAGACATTGTAAATTGAAGCTCCGGGCGCAAGGCTTCCAACCATTTCAAGATCGAGGGTGTTTTCCACCACAGCGCCGGAAGTATCATTCTGGGCGGAAGTTCCAGGAGCCACTGCATTGGCCACGGGGACACCGTACACATTTGGTAGTGGCTCACCTGTTGACGCGAGGGTATTGTTGAAATAATAAGACAGGTCGGAAGGGTTGTATGCACCTGTATAAATGGTGTTCCCGCCAGATTTGTAAGAGCCTCCCCAAAGCAGTGTTGCTATGACTTCGTTCGTGGGAAGCGCTTTGTTCAGCAGGGGTGTCTCATTGTAAGCTGGCTGGAGCTGCGATCCATAGAAGAACTGCACTCCGTTCTGGACGTGCACCTTGGGATAACTGTATGGGCTCGCAAGCGCAGGTTTTCCAGTGGCATTTGCCTGATTGGGCGTGAATTGCCTGAGCCCGGCAATGTTCAGGTTAAGAGCAGTGTCGCTGTACTGGCTGTTTAGCCCAATCACGGTGTTTACTGATGTGGAGAGCCAGGCAGGGAGCATGGGAGATGAATTTGGTGCAAAAAATGGAACTGCACCGCTGTTATAGCCTGTTATATTTGTGTGGAAGGCTCTAGAGAAGTTTGCTGCGGAACCGGTGAGTGCCAGGACAAGCCTGTTTGGAAATTTCTCGCTGATGTGCAAGCCATACTGGCTGAAATATGAAATGGATGATGAGTATGTTGACTGCGCGGGGTCATAAAGGCTATTGAACTGAGAAGCTGTCAGGTAATGCTGGAACTGGGTGCTTGCAGGGTTGGAAAGGTTGTTCAGCAGCGAGTTCAGGGAATCCTGGTTGCTGAAGTTGAATATGATATCCACGCCCATGTTCCCGGTGTAGGCGCTAGAATTGAAATCAGTGGTGCCTCCCAGGAAAGGCACGGTTTTCAGGGAATAATTCGGGCCAGGGCTCTTCTGAAGGATATTGGAAGAGCCATTATCTCCCGGATTGCCTGGAAAATCTGCAGCAAGTATTGACAGGACTACTATCAGGGCGACTATGACTGCGATCTTTCGAACTCTATGCCCCATTGTCATAAGTTTCTTCAGGCGGTGCAATTGAAAAACCTTTTCATTGACCTATATGGCATTAGAAGGAAATTTTATTTTGTGGCCGTATTGGCTTCCTGCCTGCGGTGTTCATCTATTATCTGCCTCTTAAGCACCTTACCGGACATGCTCTTTGGCAACTCTCTCCGGAATTCTATCTTACGTGGCACCTTGTATTTTGAGAGTGATTTCCTGCATGCCTGCATGATTTTATTGGAAAGTCCGTCACCTTCGCTTTCCGATGACACCACCGCAAGTATGTATTCATTTCCCGTATTCTCGGCTACGCCTACCACGGCAACTTCCTTGACTCCCTCGACCCCACCAATGAGCTTCTCAATCTCATGGGAACTCACCATTATGCCGTGTGATGTGATTGCTTCCCTCATTCTCCCCTCAATATGGTAAAGGCTGTCCACATCCATGCTTGCAAGATCACCGGAATCAAAGAAACCGTCCAGGAAGTACTGGCTGTCGCCTGGCAACTCAGGGACAAGTGAAGTGAAAAGTCCGGGGCCCTTGAGGTATAGCTCGCCAATTGCAGCGGGAGATACCTCCTGGTGTGACTTTTCCTCCAGCAGCCTTGCCTCCACCTTTGGAATGGGGATGCCGGGGCTTCCTGGTTTCTGTTTTGCCCTGTCGTTCGGCTGCATGTGAGTGACCCCAAGCATCTCTGGTATCCCGTAATACTCCAGGACCCTTGTGCCGTATATCTTCTCTATTCCCTGGCGTATCTCCCCATTGAGAAGATATGTTCCTGTTATGATCCCCCTGAGGCTCTTGATTGCCATGTTTGGGATTTTCTCCCTGATAATCTCACTGAGATCCCATGGGGAAGCGATCATGTATTCGCAGTCGTAAAGGCTGCTGGTGAAGAAGGCCGTGTAATAATCTTCCCTTGCGATGGACGTGAGCACTGTGCCTCCCATGAGAATTGGGAGCGTAACTGAAAACTGGAAGGAAGCAGGCACCCAAGGAGGAAGGAAAGAAGCAATCTTGAACCGTCCTTTGGCCTGTGGGAGAGATTTTGATATGGAAGACGCAGACTCCAGAAGATTGGAGGCTGTAAAAAGCATTGCCTGAAGATCTCCGGACCGGGAGGCAGAGATGAGCCCAACGGAGATGTCCTTTTCAGGATCAATGAAAGTGGCCTCCCCCTTAGTTTCATAAATCAGGTCAGTGAACCTGAACACCTTCAACTCCTTGGAAATTCCAGATGCGGACTTTCCCAGGGATTTTGCAGTGACAGCAACGGATTTTTCGAATGGGAGGAAGTCCTGAAGCCTCACGAGGACAACAGATTCAATATAATGGCCCTGGTCGATCACCAGGCCTGTAGTGCTGAGGCATACCACCGATTTCAGCTTGAGCAACCCCAATATGTTATGCAGCTCGTAAGTCTTGATGTCGGGATCAAGAGGAACCGCCACTGCCCCTATTTTCTGCAGCGCAAGGAATGTAACAAAAAACTGAGGTGATAGTGGCAGGCAGATGGCAACTGAATCCCCCTTGGAGATGTTAAGCCTGGATTTCAGTGACTCTGCCATGGAATCAACCATTGAAAGAACTGAGTAATATGACACGTGCTTTCCGTGGAAGATGATGAGCGGGTCACTCCTGTTAGGTTCAACATTCGCCCTGAATATCTCGTAAAGATTATTCCATAGCTGACGCTCTTCACCCTCAGCGCCCAGCAGTTTAGAGGATTCCATGAAGCCTCTCCTAAAAACTCCTCAACTGATTTAAATCTATTTGACTGTAATTTTTTCGTTATGCCCGAAAATTCATAAAACCATGGCAGTGCCTTCAGACATTTTCATAACATCAGGTATTGCACCAATCATGTCCTCTATTGTGTACCAGTAAGACTTCTGCCTGAAGCACATATCCCCCACCCTCTTGTTTATGAAAGAGGCAAGGCAAGCGGCGTTGAATGGATCTTCGACCCTTGTGCTAATTGCACTGGCAATTCCAGCAAGCAGATCTCCTGTTCCACCCATGGTCATCCTGGGGTTCCCCCCTTCGGTGTACCGTGTTCTTTTTCCGTCAGTTACCACGTCTATGACCCCCTTGAGTATCATGGTACACTTCAATTTCTTTGCAAATTCCACGGCATTCACCTCATTGGGCTCTTCCCCTGTAATTCTCCGGAATTCTCCCCGGTGCGGAGTGAGAATCATTCCTGTTTCCGGGCAAGTTTTCCTTATCCTGGAAGCGAGTTCGAGACCTTCCGCGTCAAGCACTACTGTACCTTTGAAATTCTTAATTGCCCTTACTGTTTCGTCCATGGGCTGGTTTTTCCCTAAGCCTGAACCAATGAGGATGGCATCGCTGTTTCTGATTTCTTCAATTATTTCCCTGTTTTCAGCATCCCTTACGATTATGTCAGGGCTGTATGAGCTCAAAATGATCCGGTTCTCGTGCCTCGAATATATTCTCACAAGGTCAGACCCAGCTCTGATTGCACCCATGGAAGCTATTATGGCGGAGCCATGGAACGTCCATCCGGAAACCATTGCGACGCTCCCGTTCATACCTTTGTGTGAGTCCTTTCCAGGTAGCCTGTAGTAAGCGAATTCTCCAGGCCCGTTATGCGTAAAGATCTTTTCAGGTATCCCTATGCTTGCCTCCAAAATCTTCCCGGAGTTTTGTTTCGTCATCCCCTGCTTGGACTCGGTGAATGTCACCGTTATATTGGGCTTAACCCGTGTCCGTGAGCCAAGCCCTGATGGTATGTCAACTGAAATCACCTTCTTTCCGGAAGAATTGATTGCCTTTATGAGGCCTGCATATGGTTCCCTGGGCTCACCGACAATTCCGGATCCGAGAAGGGCGTCAACTATTATTTCAGCTGATGAGGATGCCCTGCCTGCATCCGCGGGTGCTATTATTTTCCCTTTGTATTCCCTGGCGGCTTTCCTGGATTCCTCTGTTTTCATGCCTTCCCTACCTGAGACTGCGCAGACAGTTACATCGTTTGAGGCCGATAGAATGCGCGCGGCAACAAATCCATCACCACCGTTGTTACCTGAGCCGCAGGCAACGAGGATCCTTTTGCCCTTCCCGTACTGGCTTTCCACAGTCTCCGCAACTCTGGAGCCTGCGTTAGCCATGAGGCTGTAAAGGTCCCCGTAAAAGAACTCGTAATTCCTGTCCGCCCTCTTCACATCAAGGAAAGATAGAGACATGCCCAATCTAGGATAACATGGCGGGCTATTTTATTAGCTTTCCAGTTGCGATTTTCCACATGAAGAGGTCAAGTATGCCCGGCTGAAGCCCCATATCTTCTGCCATCTGCAGAATAACCTGCTCTGTCGCAAGATAATTCTTCCTTGAAGCCACCTTGATATTAAGATCCGGCTTCTGGGAAAGAAGCATCCTCAAAATATGCTTGTCAAGGATGGCGAAGTTGAACACACCCACATTCCTCAGGAAATGGGAAGCTTCCTTGTAACCGATCCCCTTGATGTTTTCTATAAGGTATTCCCTGCTGCTGAATGGATCATCCGAATTTATGAGTGCAGGAAGTTCGTCAATTATCCACCTCGATTGCACTATAAACTCGCTCCTCAGGTTGTAGAACCTGTACTTTGCGTTCCTGAGGGCATTTCTCAATGCAGCCTGGTCCAGGTTTATGAAACCATCAGTTCCAATGGCCTGTTGGGTCCTCACACCCATCTCCGCAGAAGTGTTTGCTGTGAGGAGGCAGAAGCACAGTTCCCCGAAAATACTCTCCT
>JAJZKS010000116.1 GCA_021850835.1 Thermoplasmata archaeon | reverse complement strand
CGGCACGTACAATTTCCAGGTCCAGAACGTCGGAAACAAGGTAGCCGAACCCACGGGTGGTTACGTTACTGTGAGCGGTTCATCTGTGAACCGGGACCTTGTCTTTGTCACCGGTTATACAGTTACTTTCTCCGAAAGCATGCTTCCTGCCGGCACTTCATGGTATATCCAGTCGTGGAATTACACCAGGACAACTTTCTCCAACCAGATTTCTATGCTTTTCCCCAGTGGTGCATACAATTATACCGTGCATTCCGGAGACCCAAACTATTACGGCTCAAGTGGCTTATTCAATGTAGGGACCTCATCCAAAACAGTGAACGTAAACTTCACACTTGGCACCTTCAATGTTTCCTTTGTTGAGACTGGGCTTCCTGCTGGGCAGAACTGGATGGTCAAGACCAATAACATAACTCAGGAATCAACTGGCACTTACCTGAATTTCTCACTGCCGGGAGGAGAACACACATTCACTGTTCCCGCTTCAGGCGCCTATATAGGAAATTACACAACGCTCACAATGAATACTGACGGGGCCAACAGGACATTTTACATAACCTTTGGATATGGATATTTTGTAACCTTCAACCTGTCGGGCCTTCCAGCAGGTTACAGCTGGAACCTTCTCATCTCTACGTACAACGTTTCGAGCACAAACCACACCATTACGGTTGTACTTCAGAATGGCACATACGTCTTCCACGCTTACTATTTCAACGGGTTGCAGAATATAAACTACGATGGCAACGTCACGGTTGCCGGCAGCAACAGTACAGTAAACCTTACTGCCGGAACACAGCTATTCAACTATGAATACTATGCATTCTACGGTGCGCTTTTCATTGTGGGGCTGGCTGTGCTAGGCATCGGGCTCGCATTGCTGAGGAAGAAATAGTGCCTGAACGCCACTCCAGCCAATATTTTTATCAAATATTTCCTTTAAATCAGTTAAAGCTGTGCTTTCCCCTGAATATATCTTAAGGGAAAAAAGTCTAAACATTAATTAGCTGAGAAGGGCTTCTAGAGAAACAGGCGTATATTATGGCTGAGACACATGAAGTTCAATTTTCGAGAGGACTTGAAGGCGTAATTGCGGCCGAAACAAAGATTGGCTTTGTCGATGGCGTTGAAGGAAGACTTGTTTACAGGGGATACGACATAGGTACCCTCGTGGAGCAGTCAAATTTCGAGGAAGTTTCGTACCTGCTTCTATATGGCAATCTCCCGACCAAGAAGGAGTATGGGGATTTCATTTCCAGGTTGAAGAAACACCAGGTCCTGCTGAAGGATGAACTCGATCTAATCCAGGAAATTTCCAAGAAGGCTCACCCAATGTCCGCCCTCAGGACTGTCGTATCATATATCGGCGCAAAGGACAGCAGGACAGTGGAGCCCGACACTGAAGTGCAGGAAGAGCTTGGGGTAGAGATCATTGCTAAGATACCAACAATTGTTGCGGCAATTAACAGGGCACATGAGGGCCAGAAGATACTTGCCCCGGACAATGATCTTTCATATTCATCAAATTTCTTCTATGGTTCGCTTGGCAGGAAGCCAAGCACCATTGAAGCAAAGATGCTTGACGCCGCCCTGATTCTCCATGCCGACCATGGAATGAATGCCTCCACATTTTCAGGCATGCTGACCATTTCCACTCTCTCTGACATGTATTCAACAATAACATCTGCCATTTCAACCCTTAAGGGCCCCCTCCATGGCGGGGCAAATGAGAGGGCACTGGCGCTGATTCAGAAAGTCGGTACGCCAGAGAACGCAGAGAAGGTCATTGGCGGCATGGTTGATAGGAAGGAGAAGATCATGGGTTTCGGCCACAGGGTGTATAAGGTATACGACCCAAGGGCAAGGATCCTGAAGCAGTTCGCTGAACAGGTTACAATGGCACATGGCAAGGAAGAGCTCTTCTATGCCGCAAATAAGATTGAGGAGGTCATGATCTCAAAGCTCGGATCAAAGGGGATCTTCCCCAATGTAGACTTCTACTCGGGCTTGATGTACTATTCCATCGGTTTCAACCCTGAGATATTCACGCCAATCTTTGCAGTGAGCAGGGCTTCAGGCTGGGTAGCCAGATCCCTTGAATATGTCAAGGACAACAGGCTCTTCAGGCCAAAAGCACTTTATGTGGGTGAAAAGGGTCCGAGAAAATATACACCCATGAATGAAAGGGAATAAAATCCCAAATCCATTTCTTATTTTGAATTGACCACTGAAATATTTGTAATGGATACTTCTGCGATTCTTTCGAGGAAATTCAACCTCAACCAGGAAAATCTTGTTGTGCCTGAATCAGTTTTGGACGAGATCCGGCTGGGCAAGATAGCCAGAAACATGGAATGGCAGCAGGGAAACCTCAAAGTTGTCCAGCCCCTTGGCTCCAGCATTTCTCGTGTCAAGGATGCAGCAGGGGAGACCGGGGACCTCGAGAAACTGAGCCTCACTGACATTGATGTGGTAGCCGTTGCATTTGAACTTGGGGGAACCATTGTTACGGACGACTTTGCGATTGAGAATGTCGCCTCCAGGCTTGGCTTGAAATTTCTTGGAGCGGATCTTAAGCCTATCTCCAGGGAGGTGAAATGGCAGTTCAAGTGCACTGGATGCGAGAAGAGGTTCAGCACGCACATCAGAGAATGCCCTGTATGCGGGCACGAAGTGAGGAGGATCGCAAAGAGTTATAACCGGAGGGATACTGGTTCCTCATGATTGATATTTCCCTGCCTCTGGACAGTAGGCTCATAACATACCCTGGCGACGCCAGGCTGGAGATTTATGATTACAAGACCCATGAAAAAGATGGGGTGCACATTACGCGGTTGTTGCTTGAGACCCATACCGGTACACATATTGATGCCCCTTTCCATGCAATGAGTGACGGAGTTAAACTTTCCAGCATCCCCCTTTCAAGGCTGAATGGCCCTGCCACTGTCATAAATGTAACAGGCGATGCTGTTCACGCAGCAGATATACCAGATAACACCGAGAAGCGCCTCCTAATCAGGTCAAAGAATTCCGGAATGTATGGCGGTGAATTCAGGACTGACTTCTGTTACATAGCAATGGATGCTGCAGAGAAGATGGCCAGCATGAAACTGGACCTGGTAGGGCTGGACTACCTGTCCATAGAACAGTTCGGCACAGAGGGGATGCCAGTTCACAAAAAACTCCTTGGAAATTCGGTGGTTATACTTGAAGGCCTGTCCCTTCAGGAAGTAAATCCTGGCAAGTACGAACTGGTTTGCCTACCCATGAAGCTGGATCTGGACGGCGGCCCATGCAGGGCTGTACTCAGGTAAAGACCTTTTCAAGTGGGGAAAATTTAAGGCATTTCAAAGGTATTCCTTCCAAAGGTCTCAATCTTGGTTGAATCAGAACAGGGATCCAGCATATTGGAACTTCTCGATCAGTTGTGCAGGGAAGCCCTCCAGGAGGATTCATTACAACTTGTCAAGGACAAATTCAGGAAGGTTGGGCCTGCTAACCTGGAGCAGCTTGACAGGATTACCAGGGTAGCCATAGACAGGGAAATTGGGCAGATCCTGTCATCAAGAACAATTGAGAGGGCAAGGTATTATGCCAAGAACCTTAGGAATGGCCTGATGAGCTTTTCTGAAGCTGAGGGGGAAGCCATTAACCTCAATCTCTGGAAAGGATACGATCATATCATCACAGACAGCCTCTGGAATTTTGGCGCAAGAGCAAAAGAAGGGCAGCACAAAGCCTGGTACTGGGGGAACTTCATTCCTCAGATTCCATTTCAGCTCATTTCCAGATACACAGGCCCGGGAGACTGGGTTTTGGACCCATTTTCTGGTTCGGGGACAACACTCCTTGAGGCCATGAAACTTGGAAGAAATGCATTGGGGGTGGAACTTAACCAGGAGGTTTACAACAAAACATCAGCCATTTTGAAGGTTGCATCTGAAAGGGAACTCTCCCGGGTCGTGCTGGAAAACTGCGATTCAATGGACTTCAATTTCCCTGGATTTGTGAAAAATGAAGGAATACCTGGGTTCAAGCTTGCCATTTTGCATCCCCCCTACTGGGATATAATAAAATTCTCTGAGAACCCTAGGGACCTTTCCATGGCCCATGATGTGGATGATTTCACAGAAAAGCTGGCAAGGCTGGCCAAGGGGTTCCTTCCAGCCATGGCTGAGGAAAGCCATATTGCACTGGTTATAGGTGATGTCTACCGGAAGGGTGAGGTAATTCCTCTTGGATTCAAGAGTATGGACGCCCTCTCCAGCCTGGGCCTCAAACTAAGGGGTATTATAGTCAAGGATATCCAGAACACCAGGGCCAAAAGGAATTCTGAAAACCTGTGGAGGTACCGCGCATTGAAATCCGGCTTCTACGTCTTCAAGCACGAGTACATTTTTGTCTACCGCTATTGACTTAACGCTTTTGAGTTTCCAGTAACTTTGTGAATCCTTCCACAAATTCATGGAGGTCTGCCACTATCCCATAGTCGGAAAACTGGAATATTGGCGCATTAGCATCAGAGTTCACCGATATTATCTTTCCAGCGTACCTTATGCCCACCACATGGTTTGCCTGGCCCGATATGCCAAGGTCAAGATAGACTCCTGGCGAAATTGATACACCAGTAAGGCCTATCTGCTGCTGCCTTGGGATGAAATTCATATCCACTAGTGGCCGGGTGGCACCCAGAGAAGCATCAAGCAGATTTGCAAGTTCTAACAGTTCGTTGACTTCTTCCCTCTTTTTCACGCCCCTGCCGAATCCCACAACAACATCCCTGGATCCAAGGGGCACGTACTGGGGTGGAACCGGATTCTCCTCGTGCTTCTGGTACAAGGTACTCGGCGAGTACTCAATGTCGAAAACTCTTGGAGGCTTTGAGGGGGGAATGGCTGTGAACATTCCCGGCCTGACAGTTGTCATCTGCGGTTCCGTCTTTGAATAGATTTCCGCGATTATGCCGCCACCAAATGCCGGTTTATACTGGATGAGCCTCGAGTCCCGTATCTCCAGATCAACGCAGTCGGCAGTCAGCCCGGCCTCAAGTCTTGCAGCAATGGTACCTGCTGCTTCCCTGCCTTTCACAGTAGACGGGAAGACCACATACCGCGGCTTTTTCTCCTTAATAAAATCGGTGAGTGCATCAGTGAATGCCTCAACGCTGCGTGTATCATAGAAGTAATACTCATGCCCTACCAATTTGGCCCTGGACGGGTCAATGTTCCCGAAAACCACTGCAAGGAGGCTGTGGTTATCCGCAAGCTGAGAAATCTTGGTTGAAACTTCTTCACCAAGGGAAGGTTCATCGAGGGCAACACCAAGGATTATTGGGGCGTTTTCATCCGGCGCCCTGAGGGATATCTTCTCACTGTGGCCGCCACGCTTCCTGTGCTGCATTATGATTTCATAAACCTTTAGGTAGGCACTTTCGTCAAAGGGAATCATTTCCACCTTCCTGGTACTCTCCAGGCTTGAAGTCCCTGTAACAACAGTGGGGCTGTACTCGCTACCTTTTATTGTGAGGCCAAGATCAGAGGAGTTCATTTCCTTCACCAGTTCTGTCCTGTCAGGTTCGTCCGGCTTCACGGCCCTGGCCCTGTTGATCTTCTCGCTCACAGATAGGACAGCTGGCAGCGGAATGGTGTAAACCTCGGTTCCCCTCTCATTCTCATGCTCAACCTTGAGTGTTCCTTCCTTTTCCCCTGCCTCTATTTTAGAAATTGATGACTTGAAAGCGTACCCGGAAAAAACTGCAATCTCAGGGGGGACCTGTGCAGTCTCACCATCCAATGAATACTTGCCTGTGAGAACTAGATCAGGCTTCAGCTTGCGTACGAGCGCGGAAAGGATCTTTGCAGTTGCCAGTGTGTCAGAGCCAGCAAAATTCCTGTCTGTAATGAGATATGCAT
>JAJZKS010000003.1 GCA_021850835.1 Thermoplasmata archaeon | reverse complement strand
GGACACTTCTCCCTTATGTGTCCTGAACTTGGCTTTTGTCCAATAGAGGTGCGAAAATGTTGTTGTGCCTGTGAATATCCTGAAGTAAAAATCCAGGTCCTCAGACATTTCTCCACTGGCCCTGAAATCCTCTATCATTCTCAGGTATTCCCGGTCGATCTCCTCTGCTTCCCTGTCTCCGATCACGTTGCCTACGTATACAAGGTTGGCAGTGTAGTAACTTCCCTTTTTCAGTTTCCTTAGGCTGATGAAACCATGCCTGTCGACATGCACAATGATCCTGCCGTTTCGTGAGTATGCTTTGCGTATGGCCTCTGCCATCTGTTCAGGGGATTTCCACCTGATTCCAAAGTTATCTGGATATTTCCAGTTAAACCATTCCGGGAGGGATTCCATTGTTATCTTTGCGTACTCAGAGTAGATCGCCTTGTGCCTCTCATTCCAGTAATCCCTTGCCAGGAACGATTGCGGAAGTTCCCTGAACCTCCCAAGGTCTAATGAGGATTCGCCAAAAATGAATTTGCTGATTGAAGCGTCATACCTGACTGCCCATTGCCCTGGCCCTACAAGGATTATATGGTCATCAAGCAACAGGAACCCAAGCACCGAAGCCGTTACCAGGTCATAGATGAGCCTCTTTGCCTCCACTAGTGCAAGCCTTATGCCTTGTTCCTCGAACTTTATTCTTACAGCCTCTAGCTGTTCAAGAGCATCTTCTTCCCATTGGTCTGCAGGGGCCATTGTGATGAATCTGGCCTCTATAATGGGCATTTCACCCTGTGATATGAGAAGGGAGTTGAGCTTCAAGACCTCCCGGATGAAGAGATCTAGCTTTTTCTCTGAAATGCTGGCCTCCCCATCACATTCGCAGAATATGTATCCCTTGCTGCTCCTAATGAACACGTCATGGTATATTCCTAGAGTTTCGAGCCTTGGCACCACATCCTCGCCTCTTGCAAGGCATAAAGCTGCATATGCGAGTTCCAGAAGCGGCCCTTCAACAGTCAGATGCCCCTCCAGGTGGTCATAATCACCCATGTTTTTTCTAGGCAGTTATTTTATTTAATCTTTTTCAGGGAATCGCTCCTTTCAGCTGCATAGAATATTGACTTTGAACGAAAATTTCACAAAGCTCTCTTAGATATATTTCTGCCAAGAGTGTCAAGAATGTTTGATTTAGTGCTGCAAAATGCCAGGATCTTCGGAAACGCAGATGCGGATACAGTTGCTGTTCACCATGGCAGGATTGCGCATGTGGGCAGGGAGAAGAGAATAGAGTCCCGCAACACCATAGATCTGCATGGCCTCACAGTCATGCCCGGATTCATTGATTCCCATACCCACCTGCAGAATCTCGGGCTGTCAATGATCAGGTTGGACCTTTCCCAAACGTCGACAAGGGAAGATGCCCTGGACAGGATAAGGGATTACACCCAGAAATCAAAGGCGAAGGTAATAGTTGGTTATGGGTGGGATGAAACTGCCTGGGGTGAAAGAGACTACCTGACTGACAAGGAACTGGATTTCACGGAGCGACCCATTATGCTTTACCGAAAAGATATGCATATGGCGGTCCTGAACAGCAGGGCGATGGGCATTTGCGGGGTGTCAAAGAAAGGAGGAGCCTTCAGTGAAGAATCCCTTAGAAAAATTCAATGGCTCTCAAAACCAGAGGACTCCGAGGCCCTGGAAGCCATTATGCTTGCAGGAAACAGGGCCGCTTCAGAAGGAATCACAGGTGCCAGGGACATAATGGAATTCAATACAATGGGGGCATTGAATAGGATGAATTTCCCGGTAAGGGTTTTCGGAGCACTATATGACAGGGAATACAGCGGCCATGATCTATCTGCATCTTCCTGGTGGGGGATTAAAACATTCCTTGACGGATCTATCGGGTCCAGAAGCGCGGCCCACGAAGGCTGGGAAAGAGAAAACCTGAAATTCAGCGATGAGGGCCTGAAAGAACATCTTGAAGGATTCTGGAGAACCGGAATGCCTGTTGCAATGCATGCCATCGGGGAAGTTGCCGTGTCACAGGCAGTAGATGCACTCTCTGGGCAAAAAGGGCAGATGAGGAACAGCATTGAACATTTCGAACTCGTTAATCCTGATATTCTGGGAAAGGTCAGGGGATCAACCGTGCTTTCAAGCCAGCCAAATTTCCTTCAATGGTCCGGCAAGGGGGGCCTGTATGAAAACAGCCTGGGCCAGGAATGGTTTGGCAAAGACAACCCATTCAGGATCATACTTGACGCAGGGAAGAACCTTGCCTTCGGATCAGACTGCATGCCAATCGGGCCAAATTATGGCATAGGGCTTGCTGTGAATTCGCCGCACCCAAAGCAGAAGATCAGCCTCCATGAGGCAGTGAGAGCATATACTGAGGGTGGAGCCTTCCTGTTGAACATGGAATGCTGCCTTGGGAGGATTGAGCCTGGATACTTTGCCGACATGGTGATCCAGGGCGAGGGCTATGAAAGCGGCCAGAAGCACATTGGGGAGAAAAAACCTCTTGCAACCATCAAGGAAGGGGTTTTCACTCACAGGACTGAGGAATTCATTTCACATTCATGATGGGGCGCGTATCAATTCAACTGGTGCATAGTATATATAGTGCATTCCAATGTTTACTTCTGGAGTGTATAGGATAATGCCAATCAACAGCCTGAATATGTATTCTGCCAGCGGCCACTTTGATGACAGGCTAGCAAAAAAGCCAGCAGGCATGAAGAAACCTCTTTCCCCTGATGCAGAAAATGAGCCTGAGTATTTCCTCAGCTTAGACAGGAAGATGGATTACGATAAGATCTTCAATGTTGTAAAGAGCACGGTAAGATATGCCACAGGCAAGGAGCGGGCAGGCCTTGGCCTCGCACTTTCGGATCTTCCTGCAACCCTCGGGGCATTCTGGCAGGTTGGGGGCAACTACATAGTCATGAACCAGGTTCTCATCGATGCCATGTCCAGGCTCACAGATTCGGCAAGGGAATTCAACTCATTCATTTACATGATCCTCACGCACGAGTATCTGCACTCACTGGGATACATCGATGAAATGGAAGCCCGGAAGAAAACCGCTGAAGTCGCATTGAAATCATTTGGGCGGAACCATCCTGCATTCACCATGAGCAACGGCGACCTCTGGACCCTTTATCCACAGCTCAGGGCACTTGAGGGCGGGACAGGCCAGAATATCAGGATAATAGGGAATTTTGACAGTTCCTCAACATCCTACATTGCATGATTGAAAAAACCTATGATAGGAATATGATAAAAAATTGTGGATTGCTCCGATCTATTAATCGGAAGCGAGATTCTCCAGCAGTTCCACATAGTGGATGTCAATTTTCCAGTCCTTGAATTCCTTGTTGGCGTTGTAGAGAACATTAAAGAACTCAGGCATTACCATCTCCGGGACTACAGTGGCTATGGAAAACGTGTTTCCAATTAGCTTCTGCTCAACTCCCAGAGTTACTATGGCGCTTGCAGAGGCCTGGTTTATGAAGTACTGCACGAGAGGGTTGGAGAAAGCGGTTTCATAGATCCTGTCCTCCTTGGAGATTTCATTGATCCAGTCCTCTTTGCCCCTGAGAAGGGAAGTCTTGTCGTAGTAAACGGCCCTTATTTCATCCTCCAGGAGGTACTTCAATTCACGGATCCAGCTTACTCCAAGGTTTTTCAGCACTGGGTCATTGGCTATCTTCATGAATGAAGGGGGAACCGTGGTGTCGATCTCCACATATTTCAGCGGGATTGCCGCGGAGATCTCCCTGAACGTTGACACGAGCCCGGAGCTCTTTCCCAGGAACCTTATGGCAAACCTAGAGAAGCTGATCATTTTTTCCTTTAGCACACTTCCCACAACGTGTTCGTCAACCGAATGGAACCTCATGTAAATGTAGTAATACCCACCGTTGAAAATCACTCCGTCAATAATAACTGACGGTACCTTGTTCAGTGCCCTGAACGCGTCGAGGAAGGCTGTTCCCTTGAGGTCCATGTTGAACATAACCGAATCTGATGTTATCTGCACATCGTACTCTTTCAGGGCTCTGTGGACTTCCTCTTCATCAAGGCCTTCATTTTCAAAGTTGAAGATTGCAAAACCGCCATCCTTGGTAACCCTAATCCTCAAAATGGAGGTAATCCCGTTTTCTAGGAGAAATTCCTCAACCCTGGAGCTTGCCGCAAATGAAAAGATGCACTGCCTGTCAAGTATACTGCTTATTTCCTTGATTATCATAATTAAGGAAAGTATGTTGAGTTGAATATATTTGTGGGAAAGAACTTAGTTCAGGATCATGCCTTCGGGTTCCTTGTCATTTCCCTTATTGCCTTCCACTGATCCTCGCTGAGCCCGGAAAGGAAACCGAACTGGGCAGCATTGGCAATAGATTCTCCCCCGTCTATTACAACCGCTTCACCATTTATGAATGAGGCTCCGTCACTCATAAGGAAAGTTGCAAGGTCCGTCAGCTCTTCATGCGTCCCGAACCTCTTGAAAGGAATCCTTTCCAGCATTCTGTCAGATAGGTCTTTCGTGGGCGCAAGCCGGCTCCATGCCCCATCCGTGGGAAAAGCTCCCGGTGCTATTGCAACGTGCCTGATCCCGTATTTAGCCCACTCAGCTGCAAGTGATTTGGTAAGGGCAAGGACCCCTGCCTTTGCCGCAGCCGAGGGTGCAACATAGGCAGAACCCGTGGTTGCGTATGTTGTGACAATGTTGAGGACAGTCGCCCCTTTCTTCCTTGCAATCCATCTCTTTCCTAGTTCAAGGGTGCAATAGAATGTGCCATGGAGAACAATGTCAAGAATGCTGTCCACGGCGTTAGGGGACAGGTATTCCAACGGGCTTATGAAATTCCCTGCAGCGTTGTTTACAAGGGCATTTATCTCACCAATTTCATTCTCTATTGCATCAGCGGCGTTGTGTATTTCGTCAGGATTTCTCACATCAGCAACATGATACGTTGCCTTGATTCCCGCCTTCCTGAGCTCATCAACTGTTCCGGACAGCCTCCTTTCATTTCTGCTCATGATGCCTATGGAAGCTCCAAGGGTCCCAAACTTGAAGGCCATTGACCTGCCAAGGCCGGTTGCCCCACCTGTAATCAGTATGTTTCTGTCTTTAAGCAAATCCGGTGAAAACACATGGGGATAAGGGGCGGCAGCCTTAATGAACTTATTTAAGTGGCATTCTGCCAAAATTCTCCTGGTTCTCCATCATGGACATAAGCTTCGGGGTGAAAATGAACAGGATAAGGGCCACAAGCATGAGCACTGATCCGAGGAACATCCACATGATGCTGAATTTTCCACCCGTAACATCGATGATGAAGCCAGAAAGGGGGGTTCCAATTATGGACCCTAGGCTAATGATCATCATGCTTGTTCCGCTGTATGTCCCCACGTTTCCCCTGGGTGCAATTTCAGATATAAGCGTGACATAATTGCTGTTCCATGCAACTGCAGTGAAGCCTATGGTTACAGCCATAATTCCCACAGCGTACAAGGAGGTGCCAACGTTGGGAAAAATGAGCAGTGTCATCCCGGCCAGTGCCATTATAAAAGTGTAATTTCTGATTCTGTGGCCACCGAACAGCCTCATTGAAAATGATGGCCACATGATCCTCCCCAGGACAGAGCCCAGAAGAAGAACGATGAACAGGCTCTCGGCAATTAGGACCTGGTAGTTAATGCTGGTAACATACAGGACAAAATAGGTGAAGACAGACTGCTGCCCCCAGGAGAGGAAAGCAGTAACTGCGCTGATCAGGAGAACCCTCCTGTCCCTGAATACCATTTTTACTGTGCCCTTTGTCTTTTCCCTGCTTGGCCTTTCAAAATCACCGGGTTTCTCCCCTCTTGTCAGGATGGCGATGGCAGCAGTTATGAAGAACAGGAAAAGAAAAGCGAACCTCAGGGAGTAATGGAGGGCAAGTAGGGGGAGGGCTATTGCTGCAAGGATAGTTCCAATTGGAACGCCGCTCTGTTTATATCCCATTGGGGATGAGTGTTGCGGGTAAAAGCGGTCCATGATTGTGCTGTTTGTGGCAGGCGTGACCATCCCATATCCGGCGCCTATAAGATAATATGCAGCTATGAGAATGACATAGGACTGTGCAAAATATGCGAGAAATGACCCAAGGGCCAGTATTCCATATGAGATCTTCAATGTCCGCATTGGTCCCAGGGAATCCACAATAAGGCCTGAGAGGAATGAGATGCTCATTGAACCAATAAATACGGCGCTAGTTATGAGCCCCACAGAAGCTTCGTTCAGGAGAAAACCAGACTTAATGAAATGGGAAAGTGGTGCATACGAGGAATTTGTAAAGTTCCCCATGATCTGAAGGATCACTATCTCAGCGAGGAACAGGGTATTATTCCTTATTTTTTTGGAGCCTGCCGTTTGTGGGTATTATGGCAAAGTGCATAAATGTAAACCTTTCCCAACCATCAAGCGAGCTTTGTCCAGGGGCACATGAGCTGGGAAAATCCTGCATCACTAAAGGAAACGCCTTAAAACCAGCGATCTGAAAGTCCGGTCATTGAACCTGTTGTTCAGGACGAGTATTGCAGCAACTACGCCCATTGCAGCCGCAGATGAAGGCAGGAACCACACATAGAAATATGAGACCACGCCGGCCACAAGAGCAAAGAGAAGCGGCACCGATATGATAAAGAAGCTCAGGGTCCCAGAGACGGGCATCTCGTTCCTGACATACTGTTCGGGCAGCAAGTAACCTGAAATGTAAAGGCCGAGGACTGCTGCTGGATATGAAAGCACAACAAGGGTCACTGCAATCAATACCCCTAACCTCAGGAAAAGCGGGTGCCCGATTATTGCCATGGCGAGCAGTGGAATAAGTGAAGGCAACATAAGTGCTGACAAGAGCGCTGATTTTGAAAGCACGTAGTTTTTAATGAAACTCCTTCCCCCTATGGTTGAGCCAAGAAGCCAGATACGTTCATGGGAAAATGAAATGGAAACCATTGACCAGATGATCATCTCAACAAAGACCGACGAATATATGATTAATGTGTCGCCAAGGCTCCCATCAGAATGCCCAATAGCAGTGTGGTAAAGGTAAACTAACAGTGCGGACAACCCAACGTTGAAAATTATCAGGTAAGCCAGTGCCTTGGAAGTCCTGAACCTTGAATATCTTGGGCCCCTTGGGCTGTTGTTATTTACTAGCGATGAAAATGTCAAGGAAAAACCCAGCGTGAAAGAAGCTTTGTGGGGCTTCATTCCAGAAAAATCAAATGGTGTTTTGACAAACTCCCTCCTCCTCTTTCTGGCAATCCTGTATGGGGCATAGCCTTCCCTTGATATTGAAACTACAAGAAGAGCAAGCACTGACGCCAGGACAGCAGCAAATGCGGCTGAACCCCAGAGATACATGGAACTGTCAAGATTCCCCATTGAGAACGGGTTTCCAATCAAATTGCTGAAGTTCAACAAAGACACAACGATGATGACATATAATGACCGGTCAAAGCCAAGCACAAGGGAGAGCATTGCCATGAAAATGAACATGAAATAGAGGAGCAAGGTTCCATAACCCAGAAAAACGCCAGGAACATTGTATGACAAAGGAAACAGAATTATTACCCTGTCACCGAGTAGAACAAGGGGAGTTGCCAAAACAACCAGGAATAGGAATATTCCACTGGTAAGCTTCCACTTGCTCACTCCCGTTATCAGGAGGTTTTCAAGGTCGGAACCGATGAAAAACATTCTGCTGAAGGCAAGTGAGATCAGGAGGAATATGGATAGTCCAGCATCCAGTAAAACCTTTGAAATAAAGGTCATGGATGCAAAAATGGCAAGGTTCGGGTTGGCAAAGGTAGATGAGAAGCCGGGTAAGAAAAAGAAGTAAAGCAGGAGGACAAGTATATAGCCAGCCAGCGGAACACGGCTCTTCATCAGGAACAGAAGCATACTCTTGTTAGCCAGTCTGCATCAGCCTCACTATCTTCACTTCCATCGAGTCATCCTCAGTGCCGAAGGCCGACAATTCAGAGAATTTGCCTCGCCATCCGATTTTGCCGCCGGACAGAAGCATCATCTCCTGGGTCAGGCGGGTCGCGGTGGATACTAGGTGCGTGGAGACAAGTATGGTCTTTGTGCTCTGCGAAATGAACTTGACCAGCCTTTCCTGTGTGGGAATGTCCAGGTAGTTTAAGGGCTCATCCAGGATCAGGATTTCCGGATTGTGAAGGGTGGCCATTCCAAGGGCAAGCCTCTGGGTATTTCCCCGGGAAAGCATTGCAGCTTTGGTCATGTCCAGCACCCTGAGGTCAAACATGTCCATGGCCCATTCTGCAGCATCCCTCACGCTTTCCACTCCTCTAAGAGAAGCTGAATACTCCAGGTTCTCCCTTACCGACATCAACCTGTAGGGGACAGGTTCCTCTGGCAAGTATCCTATCCTCCTCCTGATCTCCTCTTCCTCCGGGCTCCCCTCGAGGATTCTTATTGTGCCGCGGGTTGGTCTCAGGATTCCGCAGGCAAGTTTGAATGCAGTTGATTTTCCAGTCCCATTCTGCCCAATCAATGAGACTTTTTCACCCTTTTCTATCTTAAAAGTGACATTATTCAGTACATTTTCAAGGGCATATGCAAAGGACACATCATCGAACTCAATATGTGCCATAAAATGATAAAGGGCTATTAATATAAAATTGTTTAGAGGAATATGCGGGAATTTGGAAAGCATCAGGCCAAATAATGAACATGGCGAGCAGGGAAGCATATAAATCTCAGCTGTACATAGGGGTCTGTCGGGATACCCATATGGAACCCAATGGAAAATTCAGGATAATTAATGTTCAGATTAAGGGTGGGCACGAAATCCTGGAAAACTGTGTTAAAGAGATAAATGGGGAATTTCCAGAGGAACAGTTCCACCTTGAAAAATCAGGTTCAGAAATTGTTGTGTACCTCAACATGCTTGACATCGAGAAATTAAGGTCTGTGGTATCGGGCCTTGAAAAGAAATATTCGCCCGGCAGTGTGGATAGCCTTTCAACAGTGATCAGGGAAATAGAATCAATTGGAAGCTATGGCATCAAGTCAGGCAAGAGATCCTTTGTGCAGTATAACCAGGAGAGGAAAGTAAGGGGCAGGAAGCAGAAAGCCATTGACAGGGGGGCGTATTTTTACTCCAAGGGATACCAATTCAGCAAACAGAACAATGAGTTTCCTGCCAACATGCTGGACACAATAGCCGTTGCAGATTCCCAGGTGGCACTGAAGGAGCTGCCAGAAAACTGCGTAGATCTGGTCTTCACTTCACCGCCTTACAACTTCGGCCTGGACTACGGCGAACACCGGGACGGCGTAGACTGGAGCCAGTATTTTGACAAGCTCTTTGCCGTATTCAGGGAATGCATAAGAGTAACCAAATACGGCGGGAGGATCGCAGTTAATGTGCAGCCTCTTTATTCTGATTTCATCCCCATACACCATATGATCTCGGACTTCTTCATGAAAAATGGAATGATCTGGAGAAATGAGATCCTCTGGGAAAAGAACAACTACAATGCAAAATACACTGCCTGGGGAAGCTGGAAAAGCCCAAGCAACCCTTACCTAAAGTACACATGGGAATTTGTGGAGGTTTTTTCCAAGGGCGAACTGAAGCACCCAGGCGACGGGAAGTTTGCAGACATAACCGACAAGGAATTCAAGGAGTGGGTAAATGCAAGGTGGAGTATAGCCCCGGAAAGGAACATGAAAGATTTTGGCCACCCTGCAATGTTCCCTGAAAAACTTGCTGAGCGCGTCATTAAGCTATTCTCTTTCCAGAATGACATAATTCTTGATCCATTCAATGGGGCAGGCACCACAACTAAGGTTGCCAGCGGCCTTAAGCGCCACTTTGTTGGCTTTGACGTTTCTGAGAAATACGTGGCCATAGCAAGGGAAAGGCTTTCTGATGCGCACGACGAATCTTCTTAGGCATTTACTCGCTCATAACAGGCAGGCTTGAACCGATCTTTACGTTGCCATTTACGGTGGATAGGACAACAGAGGTTCCCCCGCCATTCACGGTTGCCACCAACTGCCTGATGTTGCTTAGGGTGGCATCATAGGTTAATCCGGAAATTGACACGACCCCATTGACAGTATTTGCTGAAATGCTGAGGTTGGATGCAGGGTTGGCAAGGTAGTTCACATTTCCGTTTGTAGTGGCCAACGATGCAGAACCTGAAGCAGAGGCGTTACTTACTGTAAGCTGCACGTTCCCGTTGACTGCACTGCTGCTTATTGTCCCAAAGGATGAAACCGAGATGTAGGTATTCCCGTTCGTATTCTGAGTCGTCACGTCTGACACGCTGCTACCTCTTACAGCTATCTGGCCATTGGTGGTTTCGAGGGTTGTCTCATCAACCAGCCTTGGAATGTCAGCAGTGATGCCCCCATTCTGTACGTTAACGGACAACGAATGGGACAAAATCCCTGAGGGGATGTAAATGTTGGCTACTGCGTTGATTCCCCAATATTGTGGGGTATCCAGGGTAATCCCATAGGTGCTGTTTACCGCTGAAACGTCAATTCTGGCGAACGCCTTCACAAAGAAGCTGGAAGTAACATTTAGGTCTGCCCGGATGGTGTTGTCAGAAGAAGATAGAATGTTGATGGCGCAGTTTCCCGCAGTTACTGAAAGGGTATAATTGGATGGCGGGTTATAGGTATCTGAACTTGCAGAGGCGGTGCTACTGGGGCTCAATGTAAATGGCTCAAAGGAGTTAGAGTACACGGCTGATGCCAGAATTACGCTGACAGAAGTAACAAGCAATGCTATCGTTATGACCTTGAGCGTCAGCATCAGGCTATCCGGCTGGCCCATTGCTACTCCTTCTTCGCTCTCGATATTTCGTTGAGTTTGTCCTCTATGTAAGTAAGCCGGCTATCAAGGCTCGATGGAGCATATGCCCTTGTTTCCCGTGTCTCGCCCAAAACCTTTGACACAGCCACAAACCAGAAAATTGTAGCAAAGAACACTGCTGCGAAAGCCACGCCAAGGCCACTCACTCCACCATAGATGGCACCAACTATAACAAAAACTGACATGGCTGCCCAAATTGGAATACTGAGGGCCATGGCCAGTTTAACCCTATCTTCTGGCATACAGATACCTTCATGCAGGTTATGGCCATGGACAAGCAGCACTCGCTGTTTTTCTGGGATGTGTCCATGGCTCTCTGCCTGCAAATATCCAATTGTGGTTTTTATTTTAGCGTTTATCCTAATGCCTTAGCAGAAGACCCAAAGTGAAATGATTCTTTCCGCATTAATATAAGGCAACCTGCCTGAATTTTCCCACTTTAGTATTGAAGTTGCTGATACTTTTAAGAATGTAAACCATTTAGCGAGTTTTAATAATATTTATATAGAATTAATAAAATATCATTATCTATGGCATCGGAAAATACATCATATGAAGATTCTGTGCGCCAGGTGATCGCCAGAATCAATAGAATTCCGACCTGGTCGCTGCCATCATTTTTCCTTGCGATCATTGGCCTTGGGTATTTTTTCACCTTTTACGACATCTCGGATATTGGGCTCGCAATGCCAGCAATAGCCCATCAGTTCAATATATCGCCAACCGGGTTTACGAGCCTGTTTCTTGCTCTGGCTATCGGACTCATTGGCTATGCGATCGGGTCATATGTAATAGGTTCCATGGCAGATGTGACGGGCAGGTTCCGGTCCATGATCCTGACTATGGGGCTCACTGCACTTGGCTCATTTGGGGATGCCCTGTCAGTTAATATTCCCATGCTGGTTGTCTTCAGGTTCATAACTGGCCTCGGCCTAGGGGCAGACCTTAACCTCGTTTCCAGCTATGTAAGTGAGTTTGCGCCCTCGCAATCCAGGGGGAGGATAACCGTTTACACTTTCATAGTGGGCATACTTGGACAGGCGGTTACTCCGTTCATTGCACTTGGCATAGGTGTAAACGTTATTACAGGGCCCGGGTGGAGATACTTGTTTGTTATTGGGGGAATAATTGCTGTAATTGCACTCGCACTTAGGTTTGAGCTTCCAGAATCTCCCAGATGGCTGGCAATGAGAAAAAAGGACATTAAGGCTGCAGAAAAGGTCCTTCAGGACATGGAAAAATTGGCAGAATCAAAGGTGGGTAAGCTGCCAGAGCCTCAACCACAGGATGTTGTGGTCTATGAGAACAAGTTCCCAACAGCCTACCTTTTCAAAAAACCATATTCAACCAGGCTGGGGATCCTTGTGGCAATGTGGTTCCTGTGGTATATAGGAAACTATGGTTTCCTGGGAGATGCAGCCACACTCATAAGCAATCTCAACACATCTGTCTCTCCGAACGCAATCCTATTTATTGCCATAGGTGCAATCGGGTACCCGGTAGGCGCCATCATAATGGTCTTCCTGTCTGACAGGTTTGAGAGGAAGTTCGTTATATTTGGGGACACGGTTGTATGGCTAATAGGTATGGTTATTTTCTCATCAGCAACCGCACCGGGATTGTTTGTAGGTTCTTTCCTGGCCTCACTTGCACTGGGGATGTACCTCCAGGTGGCATATACTTTCACTGCAGAAAGCTATCCTACCCGGGCAAGGACTTCGGGTTTCGCCCTAACGGATGGCATTGGCCATGGAGGGGGGGCACTCGGGGCTCTTCTGCTTCCAGTCCTGGTATCCACATACTCGTTTTCCACAGGCTTCATTTTCATAGGTGTAACCGGGTTCATAGCGGGTCTGATAGCAATTGCAGGGCCAGTGGCCTCTAAACAGGCACTTGAGGCGGTGTCCGCTTGAGTTACCAGAATTTCTTTATTGGTTGACACTAAACTGTCGACCCCCATTTTTCCCTGTAAAAATTGCAATTGAAGGTAATTCCGTTTTGAAGTTTGGCTTTAACAGGTTGTATCTATAAATTAATTCATATTAATTGAATAATATGGGCATTCTATTGTCTATTGGGTCTATTCCGAAACGTTGCCTTGAGAACCATTGAACGCAAATTTAGGGGGCTTCCCTGCGAAAAGATTCCAACCATAGCAGGCCATAAATTGTTCTACGCCTGCAATCTCCGCTGCCACCTGTTCCCTTTCTGGAGGCGGCCTGGCGAAAAACTTCTCTCTTTGGAGGAAGAATGGGAATGCTAAGTGCTGTTGCTGACTCATTTGTTTCATTCATGGGGGTTGAGAAAATATAGGAATGGCTAATGAGGGGATTATTGACAGCATTTTATCGAACCTTAGTGCGTGATCGGGTTCTGTTCACTCTTCGCTTCCCCTGATTTCCTTCAGGGCTTCCCGGTCCCTGCAGTATAGATATGGTGCAAGGTCAAGTGAAGGCGGGGATTTTTCAAGAAGCCGGCTGTAAACTTTCCTGAGATTTTTGTCTACTTCCTCGCAGTACCCTTTCCAGGTTACACCAAGAGACTCAACATACATTTTCTCGATCCCCGTGGCAATTTCATGGGCGTATGGGTATTCATATCCGTTATCCGACATCCATTTCTCAGGCAGTTCATGATGGAGGCCTATGCTTTCCACGGTGCTGACATCTTTTCCTTCCACAGTGAAAAATTTTGGAAAGTGCTCATCAAGGTAAATGGTCTTTCCATCCATGGAATAGCCGCCTGTGTACTTGATGTCGAATTTGAGGCTCACCCTTACATCCTCTGCTTTCTTGGTTTCAATCACCTTTCCAAGGACACTTCCACCCATGAGTGCATTGTCGCCTTCAACAGTGAGAACTGAACCAACCTTGGGAAGTGAATCGGCCCTTATCTTAACATAAGAAGGCTCTGCAAAGTCTATGGCCATCACAATGTAACCGCGTCCATTTGCATTCCGTTCCCTGACATGCTCAACTACCCTGAAATTCCCCATTGGAATCACAACGGTTCTGAAGATAATTATTTTTCTGCATCAAGAAAAATCACCTGCGGCCCATGTTCAAGCGAAAGGAGACCTCAGGAAATAATGTGGAGGCAGGAGGCAATTGCCCAAAATCTCTACTTCAATAACGGTTCCCTTAAAGGAATTCTTACAAAGGGACTAGTCCGAATAAAACCTGAAGGAAGAGATATTGCCAATAAGAAACTATTATGGAACTAAGAGGAAAAAGCTGGAAGTCAGGCTTAATTTACCAAGGCAAAAAGTCAGCAAAAGCAACAGAACTCTCAATTATTTTTGTGGTGAAATGGCAATTCAACACAACCAGCCCTGGGCGAATGATAATCTAAGTAGACAAAGCCGATGGCCCTCGCACTTTTATGGGCCAGGCAATTGAAGCAAAGATTGAGCTTTTTAAAAGGTTCACCGGATAATATCAATTCTGTTGACATAAGGTTAATATTTGCCAATTTAAGTTCAACATTTGAATTGAAATGGCATTAAGCAAAGGCGCAAAGGTTGCAATAGCTACCGTTGTGGTTGTGTTAATAGCAGTTGTAGCATATTCGCTGATCCCATATGTTGCAACAACACAGGTCAAGGATCTGAAGAATAACCAGACCACCTATATTTATGGAACCGTCCAGAGCCGGGTTTCACTTGGAAACTTCAGTGCCTTCAAACTAAACGATTCATCTGGGTCTGTGATAGTATTGTGGAATGGAACACTCCCTGCGGACGGGTCAAGGGTCTTGGTTCATGGGACATACAGGGAATTGTCTCCATTGCTTCCAGGGATAAGTTACTTTGAAGCAGACAGCGTCTTGAACTGGCCTATTTAGAACAAGGGAAGCTAAATTGAATAGCTACTTCAATTGTTAGAACGGCTTATTATGCTCCGACCGGGATTTGGACCCGGGTCGTCGGCTCGAAAGGCCGATATGCTTGGCCGGACTACACCATCGGAGCAGAGCACAACCTACAGCCCACATGCTTATATTTAATTTTCTGAACAGAGGCGCGCTGCCTTTCTATTTTCCTGCGTCAAACCTTATATCTCAACAGGGCACAATACCCCCCAAAATTCTTTACGATGTTGCCTTTCTCTCCGGTGAGGCTGATTATGTGCACTGCTGTCCCAAAATTATCTGCAAGTTCCAGGAGTTCCCTTCCTTGTTCAGTCCTGAATTTCTCCTCAGAGATGGCTAATACTTCCACAGCCCCTAGTTCAATAGCATTCTTAACAGCTTCGTACCCGTATGTTGCCTCCTCAGTGGTCTTTAACCTCTTCAGGAACTCCTCCACTAGGCGTGAATCCCCTGAAAGCCTGAAGTCTTTCAGGATCTCCTCAGATTCAGGGGTGTTTAGGAATTCCCATATTGCTCCCTCATCTGACCTCGCAGTCGGGAAAGTAAAGAAGGAAAATTTAGTCTGGAATGACTTTGCAAGCTGAACAAATTTATCACGGGTGAAGCCACTTCCAAGGACAATCACGCTGGAACCCTCTGGAACGGCCCTGGCGAGGCTGTCATAAACTTCCCTCAAGTATTTGTCTTCAGAATAATCTGAAGCGTAATGTTTGCCAGTCTTATGTGAATCAATTTTTCCAAGCGACTGGATCCCGTAGCTCTTGAGGCTTTCAATAAATGCTGTTTCATCGTCTATTACAACAAAGTAATACATGTCAGAAAACTTGTTTTCAACACCTTCCTGGAACAGTTTTCTCTGCTGGTCGCTCCAATCCGCTTTAGACAGCATAAACGTATCACCGGGGGAAATGGCGAAAGACTGGTGTTGCCCGAGGGCATCCTCTGAACCTGAAATCACGGTTCCAAGCACTCTCAAGGTACCGGAGAATTCCTGGAATTCAACGCTTTCAACGCTTATTGTAAGGGTTACTGGTTTTCTTGGAGTTTCCTTTGACCGTGTCATGTCCTGTTGCTTTTCAAGCCTCCTGAGAACTGTCATTTTTACACGGTCGTTTGGCGATATGATATTGTGGAGGTACCACAGGTCATCGTCAGACTCTACGTGAAGGCTGATGAAATCTGGCTCCTTTTCAGCTTCAAGTATTCTCATGATTGGCCCTCGTTCATGATTCCATTTATCTTCTTTAAAATTGCATCAAAATGGCTCCCTTCCCAGTAAGCTTTCCCACATTTCTCGCACGCATAGATATGGTGCTGCCTCAGTCTTATTCCTTCTGGCAGATCTCCCTCAAAGTCCGCTGTCTTCATTTTCCTTACAGAACCATTGCAGAGTGGGCACCTGGTGAAATAGAGCTCTTGGGAAGGCCTGAATTTGCTGGTAAAGGCCTTTAGCTGTTCTTCATAACTGTCTGATTCCATATATATTGAATCTTGGTATCTGGCAGATAGCTCCTTATCCCTTGTTATCAGAAAAAGGCCTTTTTCCCTGCAATATTTCATGATTTCGTCGTCTGAAAGATCAGGTGTTGCATATTCCACGCTAAAACCCATGAGGCGAAGCCACCTTGCAAGTTTGCCCAGCATGCTGTCCGCATAGAACTTATCTTCTTTCATGTTTCACCCTAATCAATGGCCAATGGGGGATTGTATTCCATTGAAAGGGAATATTAAAGAATTGGCAGGTAACCTGAGCTTATCTCTTGCGGTTGAAGTAGAAGTAAAGGACAAAGGTCACGGCGATTATAGCCACAATTATGCCGGCATCCCTGTACTCAGAGGATAACGGTTTTACCTTCACCTGCGACCAGCTGAATCCCGGGTATGCTCCCGCATCAAGGGCCTGTATGTTTGTAAGTGTGCTTCCTCCGCTTTTTACAAGGGATTGGCCGTTTTTGGTGTTATTGAAGGCCTCAGACATGTTTTGTGCTGAAGGGGATCCTATCGCCGAAAGTTGAGTGATAAGAGCAAGGCCATAGTGGTTGAGCCCCGTGTATGAAAGGTCAAAGACGATAAGATCCTCGGTGGTGTTCTGGCTCCAGTTGTATGAAACCATTGTCTGGTTATTGAATACTTTCTCAAAGAGAAGTTGCCACTGTGGGTTTGAAATAGTATAGTGGTTTTCCGTCCCGTTGATGTAATAAGTATATGCAGGGAGAGTAGCTGGAGGCAATGTAATTGTGGGAGTTTGTGCTGCGGATGAAGCTGGCGCTAATGCAATTATGAATACTGAAAAGAAAGCTAATGCAGCGAGAACCTGTATCTTCTTCATGAATATCTGGCATTGCCGAATGCAAAATCCTCTTAAATAACTTTACTTAGCTTCAGAACGTTAATCCAAACCCCAATTTAATATCAAATGGACTCAGGTATCCTACATTGACATCATTCATTGGCAGCTCCGGGGTCCATGATATAGGCCACTCCATCAGGATCCTTTAGCAGCACAACCTGGTTTGATTTCTGCATTTCCCGTATTGTGTCCGTAATGGTTGAAACTCTCAATCCTGTTCTTTTCCCAATCCTGAAGATTTCTTTCCTGCTTTTTCCAAGATTTTGGAATATCAGGTCTCTCGACATCTGGGGATCAGGCCTTCCAGAATATTTCCTGTACAATAAGGCTGATGCCAATGCCAATATTCCTGAGAGTTCCGGAATGAATCCCAATGTAAACACACTTTTATCCACTGAAAAAGTCTTTGAATGGTAGTGAATCGAAAGGACAAATGTATGGCTCCCCGGCAGGATAAATGCCCAGAGGCTTTTCCCGGTTCCAACTGGCTTTCCATCCAGGCTCCAGGTTAAATTGACTGATTCGAGGCTTTTTCCTTTCAAGATTGCATTTAGGTGTACGATCCCCATAAAGGCAAATATTTCCGGTTTTACCGATTTTATGTCTGGAAAATAGTGGCTGCTTACCTCCATAATGCCACTGGAATTGGCATTTCCGCAGGCGTCCGAGGCCTCCAGGCTTATGTTGTAAAGACCATCCCTGTTAACAGTAAAGTGTACCTTTCCACGGGGAACGTCGCCTAAGTGTTCCGAAACGTCCCCCACTGTCAGATTGACCCTGGATAAGTTGACCGGATCATAGATGCTGTATGATATTGTGAAAGTTCTTGAGTAGATTAGCTGATACCGAGAAACATTGAGCGATATTTCCGGTCTCCCATTGAAATATACAAGCTGCAGATCGGTGTGGTTATAATTGCCCCAAATGGTTCTGGCGCTTAGAACAATGTTGGTGCTGAGGTTTTCAACTTTCAAGAATGGGCTGTCCAATGTTGTGTTGTTTTGGAAAACCCCAACTGACCTGTACCAGTAAGTTGTATTTCCCGCGAACCTGATGGGAATCCTGGCTAGTGATTCATTGAAGTACAGGGTTCTATTGCCTATACCCAAGGCCGGTATCGTGTTGTTAACAGAAATATTGAAAGAGAAGCCAGCTGCTCTTCCACTCTTTTCCATAGCCGCAACTCCAATCTCGTATCTGCCATTTTCAGTGAAAAGCCCAAGGCTGCCGTTTATTGTGAAGTTCAGAAGAGTACCGTTTCCGTTGTAAAAATTGTCACTGCCTCCCGGGCCAGTCGCATTCAGCCAAAACCTGCAGGAGACATTTGTAGTCGCTTCTATGCCAAGGCTGCTGTTGGGCGAATTTCCATAGAACGAAAAATAGTGGCCAGGTGTTTCGCTGACCGAAAGTTCAGGATTGAAATCCTGGACGGTAAATGATTCATTCACCAACCGTACTTCAGTGCCGGAGGAGCTGGTAGCATTCAGGAGAATAGTAAAATAACCTGGGCCGAGTTTAAGATGGGTATAATTTGAAATAGTTTGCAAGGCCAGATCCTGGCTTTTGGACATAACAGTAAGGTTGTAACCGGATGCAAATGATGTATTTGTCCAGCTAAGGTTCAAATTTCCAGATGGAAGGTAGGATCCCGGCCGGATGTTTGTGTGATATTCAGAGTAATTAACCTCTTCAGTGGCAAACATAAATGTGAAGTTGTGCTGAAGCCCAAACTGGTCAGTCACAGATAATGAAATGTTGAAAGGGCCCGAATTAACATGGTCAGTAACATTGAAACCATTTCCTGAGAAGTTAAGGTAATGCCCGCCGGGTTCTTCAACTGTGGTGTAAAAATTTCCAGATATGTTTGTGACTGTGAACTTTATGGTTGAGCCCGAAAGCAACAGGGTTCCATTGCCTGGTGATGATAAGATTTCAGGGCGATAATTGTCTACAGAAACTTGTTTCTCATATGCTGAGGAGTATCCTGCAATATTGGTTGCAGAGATTTTGAACATGTAACTCCCAGATTCGAATCCGCTGGTGGAAAAGTTGGCATACTCTCCAGTGGTTTCAATAGAAATGTTTCCCAACGTAGCATTAACGGTATAATTCACCTTTGAGGTGATGCTGTAATGCAGTGACACATTGCCTCTTATGATGCCCGGAACTGAAATGATGAGTGAGATATTGTCCGGAGAAAATTCTTGGTTGGAAGTTGTATAAAGGGTAATGGTCCTGTTGTTGATCGACACTCCTCTTGTAAAGTTACTGTTGAAGCTAAGAAACTGAAAGTTCATGTTCACGTTTGTCAGGTTCATGCAACCTTGATCCTGGAGATACACACCACTATTGTTTTCTAACATAAATCTGGAACCCGATGAATCTTTTACGGTAAAGTTTGATTCAATTGCATATGGGACATAACTGTCTCCCGCAAGGCTATAGGATGAATGAAGGTAATTCCCAATAGAAAGCACTGAACTGGAAACAAGTCCCGAGGATGCCTGGTGAAAAAAAGTTGGCCTGAAATCCACTTCCCCCAGGTTCATGGTTGAGAGGTCTGTAAGTTCTCCATCAGGCCCGATCTCATAAGCAGAAAAATTTCCTGTGTTGTTATCATAAATTTCTGTGATGAGTGATGAACCCTCTATCCAGGACTGTAGTGGAATATAGCTGGCCTGAAATGAGATGTTGCCCCTTACTTCCCTTGCATCTTTATTGTACACATAAAGCGAACCATTTCCATACTGCACATAAATAGCATTGCCAGCAGGGAAAACAGTCAACCCAGATTCTGGGGCCCTATCTATTTGGTAAGCAGTGAACACTCCTGTTGTGTAATTGTAAACATCAATGGTGGTCCCAGTGCTATTCCCTGTGAGAAAGTACCCATTTGATGCTGTTCCTGCAGTGGTGAACAACTCTTGCGAGGTTTGCAGTGTTGATAATGCCTTCATTGTGTTGTTATAAAAATTATAGCTGTATATTTCTGAACCATTTGCCTTGGTTGCATAAAGGATAGAGTTATCCAACCAGTCAACCAATGGTTTTGCCTGAAGATCTGGGTTAAACCCTTTAAAATAAACTGAAGAGATGTTGGTTTCCCTGTAGCCAATGCTCTGGCCCTGGTTCACAGTGTTGAAACCGCTAATGTTGTTGCTGAAGTATATGTTGTATATGGTAATGTTGGAAAAAGCACCTCCAAACAAGAAATTGCAGTTGCTGGGGGCATTATGGAAGCTGTCATTAAACAGGAATGGCGTATGGGAGGACTGGTTGAAGCCCGGTGCGATACCGGTGTATATAGTCCCATCAGGTTCTGAACCAGAAATCTGAAGGGTATACAAATCAAAAGGAGGTGGTTCCGGACCCAGCTCTACAGTTTTCCTCCCCTCAAGGTAAAGGCTCTTGTTGTAACCCTCGCCGAATTTATAATGAAGGAGGGAGACAGAACCATTTTCAAAAAATATGTTGTTTCCAGTTCCAGAATAACTGTTATTTGGGGACCAAGCGAAGGTGATCTTTAAGGTATAATTTTGGAAGAGGCTCATCCCAATGTCCAAGAAAGCGTTCCCCACGTTCGAGTAGTCATGGGTGGATTCCAAAAGGCCGTTCCCGAACTTTGATGGCTCTACGGAGAATTTGGAATACTGGTTTGCGTTTATGTTGTGGAAGTTTATCCAGCTCAAATTAGATGGGTAGGAACCAGCCCTAAAAGAACTGAAATCAAGGCTGTAAGCAGTAACTGAATGGCCATTGAGGGCCAGTGAGTTCCCTGTGACACCGGGCACCAAGGCTGCAAACAATATGACCATAATGCCAAGAATAGTAATTTTTCTCATAATTTAATGAATTACCTTAATGTATCCTTTTTAAAAACTGTTGCCCAAAAAAAGCCATGGTTGAAAGTATTTCTAATGTTCAAAAAAACTCATTTTCTCATTTTTCAGTGCAACCAGAAAGGATATAGCTTGTATACAAATTGGATTGTTAACTAATTGCACAGCCCTTGGTGAAGGTCACTTTGATGCAAAAGGATTCAGTTCGGGGTATATTCCCTTAACTAGATAATTTGTGCATTAAAGTATTATATTCACCTATTCAATTAGTAAATAAGCAACCCAAAAATATCAGATAAAATAGGAACTGGGCCATTAACGGCTTAGTTTCTTTGAATGTCTGGTACAAAGTTGGGCAACATTTCAATGGGCATGAACCAAAGAAATACTGAAGCAGGGTGTATAAATGGCAGGAAGCAAAGAAGAGAAGAAGATGACAATTGAGGATCTCCCGGGCGTGGGGGAAGCAACAGCAGAGAAGTTAAGAGAGAACGGACTGGATGACATTATGACCATTGCAGTTGCTTCTCCAAAGGATCTATCAGAGATGGCAGGCATAGCTGAGGGGACTGCGATAAAGATCATTGCCGCTGCCAGAAAGTCCGCTGATATAGGGAACTTCGAAACTGGAGAGCAGATCCTTGAAAGAAGGAAGGATGTCCTGAAGCTCAGCACCGGGAGCAAGAACCTAGACAATCTCCTTGGAGGAGGGTTTGAAACACAGGCGATCACAGAATTCTTTGGTGAGTTTGGCTCTGGAAAGACCCAGATCATGCACCAGGCTGCAGTTAACGCAACACTTCCGCCTGAACAGGGCGGCTTTGATTCGGATGTCCTTATCATAGATACAGAGAATACCTTCAGGCCTGAAAGAATAATACAAATGTCCAAGTCAAGAGGGGCTGATCCCGACACAGTCTTGAAGAGAATCCACGTTGCAAGGGCTTACAACTCACACCACCAGATTCTTCTGGCAGAGCGTGCCATTGAATTGGGAAAGGAGTTCCCAATCAAGCTGCTCATAGTAGACTCACTCACATCCCATTTCAGGTCGGAGTACATGGGCAGGGGATCACTTTCAGAGAGGCAACAGCTTCTCAACAGGCACATGCACGATCTGCTCAAATTCGCAACAATCTATAACGCAGTGATAGGGGTCACAAACCAGGTATCAGCAAGGCCAGACGTCTTCTTTGGCGATCCAACAGCCCCAATAGGAGGCAACATTGTAGGGCATACGGCCACATTCAGGATCTACCTGAGGAAGAGCAAGGGTGGAAAGAGAATCGCTAGGCTGATCGACTCTCCATATCTCCCAGAGGGCGAAACTGTCATACAGATATCAGAAGACGGCGTTTCTGACGGAGTATAATCCTAAATTTGGGATCGAAATGTGGGACTACATCAAGGAAAAATTCAGGAAATACCCATCCCAGACAAAGGTGCTGAGGAAACTTATCTCACTTGGGATGTCTGTTAAAAAGGACAATGAGGGAACTCCTAGGATATACAGCGATGACGTTGAAGTAAAGGCCTCATCACTAGCAATGTCACTTGGGGTAGATCGTCGTGCCGTCCTTGACATTCTCTCCAAGATTGTTGAGGACGGGGAACTGGCAAAGTTTTTCCTTGACCTTAAACCATCACCGGATTTCAGGAAGGTCAGCACTAAGCTAGGCATGGGTGTGATACAGATAGTGGCCACGAAGGCAACCCAGCCAGGCATTGTATCCGGCGTGTCCCAGATTATTGCAAGGGAAGGGATCAGCATAAGGCAGGTAATGGTTGATGACCCTGAACTCGTTGACGATCCCCGCGCTACAATCGTGACAGATAGCCCAATACCCGGGAGGCTCCTTTCAGACCTCAAGACCGTTGAGGGTGTGGAAGCAGTGGTGATACTCTAAAATTATGTTTATAATATTGGCCGATCAACAAATTCCACTTTTTTGTTCAGTATCCAAAAAACTCATCCAGATCTTTTCCGTAAACGAGCATTGAAAGGTCCTTGATGCTATCAAGCAGGGATTGGTAGGATTGTGCAGACACATTAATATGACCGACTTTCCTCCTTTTTCTGATTCCATTCTTCCCATACCAGTAGACTTGCGTTTCGGGCACAGAGAGGATTTTTTTCCTTAGTTCATCGTCCATGGATATTCCTACAAGATTGAGTATTCCAGATGGCCTGTAGAGTTCAGGCGCAGCAAGTGGGAATCCACAGACGGCCCTGATATGCTGCTCAAACTGGGAGATTGAGGATCCCATCAAAGTGTGGTGGCCTGAGTTATGCACCCTAGGGGCAAATTCATTTATGTAAGGCTTTCCGCCCTTAATGAAGAATTCAACACCGATAACACCCACATAGGACAGCTTTTCCAGCAGGGATTTCACTATGGCCTTCATTCCTGTGTCCTCTATCGGTGCCGCATTGTAGTAAAGCATGCCTTTGTAGTTTACATTTAGAGAGGGCTGAAAGAATGAAGTATTCCTGTTGGGGTCCCTTGCAGCAATAACTGAAGCTTCCATGTCGAAATCCATAAATCTTTCAACCACGTATTTCCCCTCTGGAAGTTCCTCTGCCAATTTTCCGCCCTTTACTAAGTACTGCCCTTTTCCATCGTAGCCC
>JAJZKS010000115.1 GCA_021850835.1 Thermoplasmata archaeon | reverse complement strand
AAATGCCCTGGCTGTGGCGCACCAATCAAGCCCCAGTTCGGGGAAATGGTTATAACCTGCGAATACTGCGGCTCAAGCATTTCACTTGAAAATGCAGGATGGAAGAGTATATCCAAGCATACAATGCTGCCAATTGCACTGGCCACCAAAGACCAGGCAGTTGCAGACCTAAAGGACAAAATGGATCGTGGGCTTCTGCACAGGCATCTGCAGGAACAGTCGACTTTGGAGGAGCTTAACATAAGTTACATTCCATACTGGGTTGTTCCAGTATCTGCAAGAACCAACTATACCGCGGTGGACGCTGCAGCAGAAGTTGGAACCATTGCAGCTACTGCTGCAATAATGGGACTTGCTGGTGGCGCAATGGGCGGTAGAGGCATGGGCCGTGGAGGAATGGGCATTGGCCTCGTTGAAGGGACCATGATGGGCGGCATGATGATGGGAGGAATGGGCGGAGGCGGTACCATCAGGGCATACCAGCTTAACGATAACTACAATTATCCCGTGGTGGGAGTCAAGGCATTAACACAGTACCAGCCGAGGGATTATGCATTTGACCTTTCAAAGAGGGTGGATTTTGACACGTCCAAGATTCCAAAAGGCATCAAGATCCTGAATGGAGATGTTGGGGAAGACTCATCAGAGTATGAGGCAAAGACAAATGTAAGCCAGATCCAGTCAGCAAAGGCCCATGCCCAGCACCACATGATAAGGAGCATGAATACCGAGGCTGACACAGGGGAACCTGAACTTCTTCATGCCCCAATATGGTTTGCCAGGTACCAGCACAAAGGGAAGAACATTGTGCTTGTCCTTGATGCCAGTTCGGGTGGAGTCATCAACAGCATTGGGATAGATTAAAAGCAGCAACCCAATATATTCCTTTTAAACGGTAATAAGGAGTGGATAGGTTGGAACTGGAAGCAAAGGACCTCGACATCAACACCTGGAATGATTTTGAAGAACTGTTTCTGAAGTATGGCGGAGTGCAGGGTGGATGCTGGTGCATGTACTACCACAGGACAGGTGGTACTCCAGGAAAGACACAGGAAGAGAGAATCGGTAGGAACCATACTGACATACATGGCCTGGTATTGTCCGGAAGGAACAGAAGCGTGCTTATTTACCACAATGGAAAGGCAATTGCATCGGCACAGTACGGCACAAGCGATGAGCTGCCCCGACCCGGCAATGGCAGGAACTACAAGGCTCTGAATCTCCATGGGGCAAGGAAGAAACTCTGGAGGATCACCTGTTTCTTTGTGGACAAGGAGTACCGGAGAAAGGGAATATCCAAGTTTGCGCTTGACGAGATCCTCAAGAGGATCGAGGCTTCCGGAGGCGGTATCGTTGAGGCTTTTCCAGTGCGGGATTTCCGGGCACTAAACACTTGGTTCGGCTTAGTTTCCATGTACAGAAACAGAGGTTTTGTCACGGTGGCACAACTGGGCAGGAGCTCCTACCTCATGAGAAAGGAAATCTAAATCCTCCCACTTGTTTCCCAAACCATTATGCTAATATGGTTTGCTTTAATATTAAAAAGATTTAGTTGAAAGCAAGCGACCTTTTTGTAAAAGCCCTTGAAAATGAGGGTGTGAAATATATTTTTGGGCTTCCCGGAGAGGAAAATATCGACCTCCTGGATTCACTGACACGATCAAGGATTGAATTTATAACCACAAGGCACGAGCAAGGTGCCGCATTTATGGCTGACGTATATGGGCGCCTTACTGGGAAACCCGGTGTCTGCCTTTCCACTCTTGGGCCTGGTGCATCTAACCTTATTACTGGGGTGGCAAACGCTCACCTGGACAAGGTCCCCATAGTCGCCCTTACCGGCCAGACTGCAAGAAATAAGCTCCACAAGGAATCACACCAGAACGTTGACACACTGAAACTTTTCTCAGGAATCACGAAATACAACCAGCCAGTGATCCTGCCGGAGACTATCCCTGAGATTATCAGGAAATCCTTTGCAACATCCATGAGGGAAACTCCCGGGGCATCACACATCCAGCTTCCTCAAGATGTTGCCGCATCAGAAGTTGAAGCTCTCCAAATGATGGCAATTCCAGAAGAGTCTGAGCCACTGGTTTTAAAGCCCCTCATAGAGGAGGCTGCAGTGGCTATAAACAAGGCAAAGAACCCCATAATACTGGCAGGCAATGGGGTGATAAGGTCAAGGGCGTGGGATGAGCTTAAGGCATTTGTTGACAAAACTAACATCCCTATTGTGAGCACATTCATGGCCAAGGGGATAGTCCCATTCGATCACCCGAGGAATCTTTTCATCGTGGGTGGAAAGCCTTATCCGCCGGGAATGCGGCCGCTCCACTCTTCAGATCTTGTGATTGCAGTCGGGTTCGATCTAGTTGAATACGACCCAATAACCTGGAACAGGGATAGGGCAAGAAATATCATAAACATCCACAGTTGCAAGGCAGAACTTGACGAGCACTTTCCAGTAACCCTCGATCTGACGGGATCCATAATACATTCTGTCAAGGAGCTTGCAGAACATGTCAAAAGGAGATCTGACACTTCACTCCACGACGAAATCAGGGAAAGAAGGCTTGCTGAAATGACGGAGGTTAAGGACCAGGCTGAAAAGATGCCGAAGGCTGTTATGAGGGTACTGACAAAAGAGCTGCCGGAGAATACGGTTCTGATATCCGACGTGGGACTGCATAAGGTATGGGTCTCAAGGTGGTACCATCCTGCTAAGGCCGGCAAGACAATTGTATTCAACGGTTTTGCTTCCATGGGTGGCTCACTTCCTGGGGCCATTGCGGCAAAAATTGCATGCCCTGAAGATACTGTAGTATCGGTATGCGGCGATGGAGGCTTCCTGATGAATGTCCAGGAACTGGAAACTGCAGTGCGACTGGGGCTCAAGTTCGCAATCGTTGTATTCAATGACGGCAAGTATAGCCTCATTGAAAAAGAACAGATAGACAATGGGTTCAAACCATCGCACATTTCATTCACAAACCCTGATTTCGGACTTCTCGCCAAGAGTTTTGGACTGCATCATGTTAGGTGCGGGACTGAAGAAGAATTTGATGTTGCAATCAAGGATTTTCTGAAGGATGTGAAGCTGACTCTCATAGAGGTTATTCGCTAACCATCCCCACATCCATTTTTAGAATGCATATAAACAACAATTCAGGCAGGCTAACCTTAATAATGCATTATTCATAGCCCAGATCAGACTGATGACATACGATTATGATGCAATAGTTATAGGGGCTGGGACCGGAGGTCTCGCTGCCGGTATCGCCCTCAAGCAGGGCGGAAAGAAATACCTAATACTGGACAAGAAGGAAGAAGTGGGTTTGCCTGTGCGTTCAACTGGGGCAGTTTCCATGGAATGGGTCAAGAGAATAGGCATGCCTACCGATCCGAGCATCGTAAGGTCGATGATCAACTCAATCTGGTTCAGGACCGACACAGGGAAGAGCATATCACTGAAATATGGCCATCCTGTTGGCCTGGTTTACGATTTCACCACATACGAAAAGCATCTTTCAAGGGATTTCGCTGGCGACCTTAACATTCAGATGAAGACCAGAGTCACCTCCGTTGATGGCAATGAAGTCAGCACAGACGGCGAAACTCTTACCGCGAAGCAGATCGTCATGGCGGCAGGGCCGCAATCAACCTTTGGGGAGAAATTGTCAAGGGACAACGTGCTTGTGGCCTATGAGGAGGTTAGGGAGCTTCCGAAGAGGGACGATTATGAGATGATTCTCTGGTTCAGTGACAAGGCGCCTGGAGGATATTTCTGGGATTTCGCAGATACAGACAATACTAGGAAGATCGGCGTCTGCTATTACCCAAAATCACCGGCAAAACCCAAGGATGTTCTTGCAGACTTCACCAAACAATTCCCCGAAGTTGATGGGAAACTTGTCAGCACTATAGCCCACCAGATACCCCTTGGTGCACCGCTTGATACAGTGGTGAAAGAGAACCGCCTGTATGTCGGCGATATGGTTAATGCAGTCCTCAACACAACAGCTGGGGGGCTACAAGGGGCATTCTGGAGCGGAATATCCGCCGGAAGGGCAATTGTAAAGGATAACCTTTCACTTTACCAGAACACTTGGGACAGTGAGATTAAGCCATGGCTCTTGAAGCATCATGAACTGCACAGGCGCATGAATAAGAATGGCGCCAAATCCATCGGGCGCCTTATGACAATGGCAAAATTCATGCCTAAGTCCATGCAGAAAAAGATATTTGGCGGGTTATAGCCCCCAATGGCCAAATTAAAATTTATAGGAGAAATAAATAATTCAGGCGATCCCAAGGGTTGAATCGGTTATTTTTATGGAATCTTCCTTAGGGACATTGCCTGTCATTGCCCTGATGGCATCCACATTTTCAGGTACAACAATGCTCTCCTGGTGGACCGCCTGAATGTAGGAAAGTGTACCATTATTGACGTGTGCGCTGTCTTTCCAAATGGCAAGCTCAAACAGGTCTGATCTTTCTCTGCCTATTTCTCTGGCAAAATCCATGATTTGTGCGGTGGACTTGAACCCATCTTTTGAATTGAAAAGCTTTATCCTCCTGTATTTTTCCCATAGCTCAATAACTTCTTTGGAAGTTGCCTGTTTTGCCAGGTCCACAAGAACGACATGCGTGTGCATTAAGGTCGTTGGAACCTTCAAAGCCATGGAATCAATGTTCAAGTCCCTGATTATGGTCTTTGCGTCAATTGCATGATGTGATGGGAATGAAAAGCTTGGCTCTATAGCATTCATTGGTCCTTTTTTGTGGTCATTTGGATCCGTGCCTCTTCTCACAAGAGTTGCATTGACTTTCTTGATGCCGAGTTCGCTGTATATGGGAAAGAGGCTCCTCATAAGGGCTGTAGTGTTGCAGGAAACAACTCTAACAAAGCTCTTCCCTCTCGCCTCGTCATAATTTGCATAGGCGTTGAAGCTTGCCTCAGCCACAGTATCCTTTTCTCCGCCCTGGAAAACCGCCTTGACATTATGCTTCCTGTAAAGCTCCTTGTTCTGGTCCCCCATCCCTTCTGGGGTGGCATCAACAACTATATCGCAGCCATTGAGCAAATCCTTAACAGTTCCATGGATCCTGATTCCGCTATCTTCGAAAGGTTTGACGCCACTATCATCAGAAACGTAAAGTTTGTGTTTCTGTGCAGCTATTCTTGATAAGTAATCCGGTGTTCTCTTCACGACACCGACAATCTGCATGTCTTTCTGCTTTGAAACAGCGTCCGCCACTCTTTTCCCAATGGTTCCGTATCCGTTAATGGCCACTTTAATCATGTAGAACGTTTGTTAAATCGTGCGGGAAGAAATATTACTTTCCATTAAAACGCAAAGATAAAACATTGAGATGTCCAATGGATATATGAAGTGGCATTGCCTTCAGATTCTTGACATTGAAAAAAATAGGAATTTACCCTTGCCCTCTCTAAGTTGCACTGAGAATTTCGTAAGCTGGGAGGCAGAACTCCTTCTTGAGTATCAATATAGTCTCATTGGAGCAGGATATCAACTGTAGGATGTTGATGCCCCTTGCATAAAGTTTGTGTGTTATTCTCATTATGAAGCCTGGCGTGGATTCAATTTCACTTGGTGAGTATATATGAATCATGCTGACATGGCTGTCCACGTTGACTTCTTCATTCTCCTGCGGGAGTTTCTGTTCCATCTCATCCACTATGTAAACCACGCTGCCCTCTAGAAAGGTGGCAGAAATATATTTCAGGTGAAACGGTTTCTTTGCATTTATCACACTGATCTTGTCCTGCAATGAAATTTTGCTTCTCCTTAAGAGTTCGTCAGCCTTGTTTTTTGTTCTGACTCCTATTTTCCGCTCCCTCATCCTAATAAGGGCAGCTCTGACTGAAATGGGGTTCAATTGCCTGTTTTCTTCAGTGATGTTCTTGGAGAGCTTGCTTATCTTTGCGTTT
>JAJZKS010000114.1 GCA_021850835.1 Thermoplasmata archaeon | reverse complement strand
CACACGGCATATCAGTCTCTGTGTTTGTTATGCATACTGTTGAGAATCCCTTATCCTTTGCGGCATACAGAGAATCGAGAATATCCCTGCTTTCTCCCGACTGGCTGATTAAAATTGCAGTAATCCCGCTGTTCTCATTTTCAGGAAGATAATGTGAGAATTCCGGTGCCTTCACAGTTACAGCAGGGATCCCCCTTTTCAGCAGCCCGATCTGGAGAACCATCCCTGCGTGATAACTGGTTCCGCTTCCAACGATGTACACATATTTTGATGTCTTCAGGAGCTCAGAGGTGTAAGAGCATTCCTGCCTGACAGATTCCAGGGTTTTCCTCACGGCCTCGGGGGAAAAGTTGATCTCTTTGAACATAATTGTGCCTTTCATCCTGGCAATGTAATCAGGTTCCATGTCATCTGATACTGAAGTGAATAATATTGATTCTCACATATTCCGGTCAAATCGAAGATTGTAATCACTGTAATTGTGAGTATATATACTTCTGTAGTAGATGATTTACTAATAAAGCATTTATACAAATACGGGATGCCGCATTAATGGTCAAATACAAATGGGTAGCACTCTCCAATACCACCATAGGTATATTTATGGCTACAATCAACGGTACCATTACACTCATTTCACTACCTGCAATTTTCAGGGGAATACAGTTGAGCCCATTCCAGGCTGGTTCCTTTGTTTACCTTCTCTGGATCCTCATGGGATTCAACATCGTGACCGCAACTTTGCTGGTTACTTTCGGAAGATTATCAGACATATTTGGCCGCGTTAAGCTCTTCAATCTGGGATTCGCAATATTCACTGCAGGTTCCATTTTGCTTTTCATCACACCAGGCACAGGAACAACTGCAGCACTCCTTCTTGTGATCTTCAGGATTATACAGGGGGTGGGAGCTGCTTTCTTATTTTCCAACAGCTCTGCAATACTTACGGATGCATTTCCTTCCCACGAGAGGGGAAAGGCACTGGGAATCAACCAGGTTGCAGCCTTAGGGGGATCTTTCATTGGGCTGATCCTTGGCGGGATACTCTCTATCTACAACTGGAGGTATGTATTTCTAGTAAGTGTGCCTGTTGGACTTATTGGCACATTCTGGAGCTACTGGAAACTCAATGAGACTGCTATAATAAAGAAAGACCAGAAAATCGACTATATTGGAAACCTGACATTTGGTTCCGGTCTTACCATCGCACTTATTGCCATAACTTACGGGCTTCTGCCATATGGGAACAGTACTACTGGATGGGCTAATCCAGAGGTCATTGCCGCCCTGTCAGTTGGCGTTTTCCTCCTCGTACTCTTCCCGTTCGTGGAAATGAAGGTGAAACAGCCCATGTTCAGGATGTCGCTGTTCAGGATCAGGGCATTTGCAGCCGGCAATCTTTCTTCACTGCTGTCTGCGGTTGGCAGAGGTGGTGTAATGCTCATGCTTATAATCCTGCTTCAGGGAATCTGGCTCCCTCTTCACGGTTACCAGTATGCAGTAACACCATTCTGGGCTGGCATCTACATGATTCCAATGACCTTGGGATTCCTTGTAATGGGTCCATTGTCCGGTTGGATGTCTGATAAATATGGTGCAAGAGTCCTTTCCACCATCGGAATGGTTATTGTTGCTATTGCATTCTTTGTTTTGAGCACCCTGGGTCCTGACTTCAACTACTGGTTATTCGGAATAACGTTGTTCCTCATGGGTGCAGGAAATGGTATGTTTTCAGCACCCAACACGGCTGCCATCATGAATTCAGTTCCTGCCGATTCAAGGGGTGCTGCATCGGGGATGATGACCACCTTGATGAACGCAGGAATGACTGCCAGCCTTGGGCTGTTCTTTACAATCGTCCTGCTATCCCTTACAGTTAACCTTCCAGTTTCATTCAACTCTGCGCTTGCAAGCCTTGGTGTCTCCAATCTTGACAAGGTGTTTGACTCCACACCTCCAACAGTGGCAATGTTCTCCGCATTTCTTGGATATAATCCTGTGGGCACCATTATAGCCAGCGTCCCTGGACTTACAGTTCCCCAGAATGTTCTTAACCAGATGGAGGGACTCACCTGGTTCCCCAGAACACTGGCGCCTGCATTCATGAGTTCCCTCAGGGTAGCATTCTACGTTGGCATGATCCTCTCCCTTTTGGCAGCGGTGATTTCAGTTATCAGGGGAAGAAGGTATGTGGATTCTGAAGCTGAATATGTTGCTGACATGGACGGTTCCCACACAAAAGAAACTCATGAAATTTCGGGAGTTCCCATTCAGGCATCATCAGAGGAAAAGAAAACCAATCCGATTGAATACGATACATCAGGGGGTGTAAAATGACGGCAGAAAGTAACAATATAAGTTTTGAGATTTGGAGGCTTGTCACTTCCATTTACAAGAAATGGTACAGGGAAGTTGAAAAGAGGCTCATAAATAATGGCCTTTCCATTATGGAGTACAGGATACTCAAGAGACTGTTAGAAAATGGGGCACAGCCCATGGTCAAGCTTGCAGAAAGCAACATGATTACACAGGGCTGGGTCACAAGCCTTGTGGACAGGCTTGAGTTGAAGGGCTATGTTGAGAGGATCAGGAGCAATATTGACAGGCGTGTGGTCAACATAGCCGCTACCCGGAAGGGAACTGAATTCTACAGGAAGATCATGGAACTCCATGAGGAATTCATATCCAGGACTCTCAGTTTCATGGACCATTCAGACATGGAAGTTCTGAAAGGTCTTCTGGGAAAAATTGAAGAGCGTCTTCTTAACAGCTCACAGTTGCTGGATGAAACTTCTCAACGCAACGTGAGGTAAATTTTTCATTACTTTCCAAATTTCCAACTACTTTCAATTTGATTTATCTGAACTAAGTACCCTAAATGGTTAAAGCGCAACCTTTAATTTTTCAATTCAAATAACTGCAAGCAGTGTTTGCCCAGCGGTCACCCATAATCATTATACAGAACATCATAAGTGCTGTATTTGGTTACATTGGGCTTTTCTTCATCCTGAGATACATAGGTACAGTAGACTGGGGGTTTGTGGGCGCAGGCATAGGTTTTGTTGGGGTGTTATCACTGTTCAGTGACCTGGGGTATTCCACAGCACACACAATAAAGATATCCGAGGGTGAAGACCTTGGTGTCTGCAACGGAACTTATTTAGCTGTGAAACTTGTGCTGGGATTTCTTTTCATTGTCTTGACCCTTTCTTTCCTCTTCGTATGGACACATGTTCTACATAAGGGTTTCCAGTCGCCCATCGAGTACTGGATCATCATTTCGCTCATACCATATTTCTTTTTCCAGAATTTTATTGGGTTCACCAGTACATATTTCAGGGCAACTATGAAGTCAATGAGGACGTCCATACCTCCGCTCATCGAGGCAATTCTCCGGAATTCTATTTTTATAATGCTTGCATTCGTAATCAGATTTTCAAGCTCCTCATCTCCCGATTATATGGCTGCCCTCTATCTTTCAGCCACTTACAGTTTCACTTTCACGGTTTATTTCATTGTGTCACTCTACTTGGGAAGGCCATGGAAAATCAGTCGGCCCACCAGGAGCATGCTCAGGACATATACCCTCCTCGCCCTTCCGCTGGTTCTGGTGACTTCAGTTGGAGCGATCAACGGAAACATAGACAAGGTCGTAATCCAGTTCTTCTGGGAGGCAAATGCAACAAGCGCATTCTTTTCCAGCCAGCAGATATCTGCTGTGGTGACTACCCTTGCCAGTTCCCTTTCCATGTTCTTTCTTCCCCTTCTCATCAGAAGAGGGAAACATGCAGGAAAAGAAGAACACAACCGTTCTATCTATGATTTCGAGAACCTCATTTCCCTTTACATTTTGCCCTTCGTAATTATTCTGATAGTTCTTGCCACATACGTGATGAACATATTCAACCAGGCTTACATAATGTACAGTGGCATGCTTTCGCTTCTGGCATTCAGGGCCTATCTTGCTGCCATAAATTCTCCGTACATTTCTGCAATAGCTAGCAGGTCCAAGACAGGAACCATAGCAAAAATAGATACCAGCATGGTATTTCTCAACATTCTGCTCATTGCTTTGCTCGTTCCGCCGAACATTTTTGGCTTCAGGTATTTCTCACTGGGCTGGATTGGGGCACCAGTTGCCATGGTTGTGGCAACCTTTGTCAGTACCGTAATATATCGGGTGGTGGTAGCAAAGGTGGAATCCGTTAAGGTAAATCTCTACATCCTGAGACACATCGTTCCAGCCGGCGCTCAGGTTCTCTTCATCTTGCTGATAATTCATTTTGTTACGCCCAAGGACATATTCATACTTGCCCCCCTCTCACTGCTTTCTCTTGGAATATATTTCCTTGTTGCCATAGGGATGAAAGAGACTTCATTTGAGACTTTGCTGGAGATTCTCAGGAATTTCAACCCAAAGAGGCTTTCATCAAGATACAGGGAAGAAGCTCAGGAAACCGAAACTGATCTTGTGGACATGGAAAAGCCCAAAAAAGATTATTAGTTTAAATAATATCTATATCGAACTATGCCAATTTACGCCGTGGATGAACACGAGTTAATGCAGGAAGAGTCTACTCTCAAGGAAGGGGATGCAGAGATCCAGGATGGCACATTATACCTTACAGACAAGAGACTCATCTACGAGAAGAAAGGAAAAAGAAGCCTCCTTCATGCTTCTTCATCAAAGACTTACATGGATGTTCCACTTTATGAGCTCAAGAACATATCTACCTCAGTTCCCATGATCAAGGTCTTTACAAAGAAGTACCTCACAGTGGAATATGACGAGGCGGGCTCTCCCAAGAAATATGAATTCTTGCTTTCTGATCCAAGGAAGTGGCACGAAGAGATTTCCCGCTGGGTAAGCGATGCAAGGAGACATTATGAAGACGATTCGAAGAAACATGATGAAGAAAGCCATCGCAGGGAAGTGGAGCTAGCGAATGCAAAGTCATCCAAAACTCATATTGGAATGGCGTATTTTGGAAAGGAACCCAGTATTTCCAACAAGCCCACCGTGATTGAATCTAATGGTGGGAAACCTGAATCATCAGTGAAGAAGGCTTTGAAGGGACCTAAGTATGTGCCGCTTCTCTGTGAGGCATGCGGTACGGAACTGAAACCTGAAATGAAATTCTGCCCCAACTGTGGTGCAAAGGTTAACCAATAGGCTAATTAACACCATATTCAACCTTTTTATACGTGATTTAAAGGTATCCCCGGTCACAAGATAGTGCTAATACGATCCATATGGGGGTGTGTCCAGCCATTATTTTGGGCAAAGGTATATGAAATCAGTATATCCTGTTCAGGACGTTTGTCTTGAGGTATTCTATGACCTCTGTCATATGAGATTTCATCCGGTCCCTTGCTGCAACGGCGTTCCCTAACTCCATGGCCTTAATGACATCTTCATGTTCCTTTATTTCGCTGAGCCTTCTCTCGTTGCTGCTGAATAATGCGGTTCGGATAACTTTCAGCTTCAGCCTGATCTGTATGGTATATTCCAAAATATACCGGTTTCCGCTCGCCTTTGCTATTATGGAATGGAACTTGCCGTTAAGGTCCGCAATCCTCATGGGATCGGGATCACTAACCTGATTCACCCGCTTGAACATTTCGAGGGTGGTTTTCAACTCGCTTATCACCTCAGGTGTTAATCTCTTCGTGGCAAGGTAGGTTGCTTCCGATTCAAGTATGCCCCTTATTTCATACAATTCCATAACTTCGTTCTCTTCAAGGAATATAATGTTATAGAAACGACCGTTTCTTTCCACCAGGCCTTCAACTTCGAGCTGAACCAAAGCTTCTCTTACGGGGGTTTTGCTCATGTTGAGGCTCTTTACTATATTGTCCGGGCTGATTGATTGACCAGCCCGGTATTTTCCGTTTAGAATTCCATCAAATATGTATTTATAAGCTGTTTCAGTCAATGTTAGTCTATCAGAATAATTACGAAGGGCATT
>JAJZKS010000113.1 GCA_021850835.1 Thermoplasmata archaeon | reverse complement strand
TCAGGCATGTGGGGGTAAGGGCATCCGGCGAGAACCATTCCGCTATTTGGCATTACGCCTATCCATGCGGCCACCGTAATGATATTGCACTGGGTAAGCAGGCTGGGGCACAGCCAGGTGCAAAACTAGCTGTATTCAATGGAGGGCCGGTGTGGAAGGACGGATACCAATGGGTGAATATCTACTGGGGAACATACTGGACAAACCAACCATGGGTACAGTTCATAGATCGGGCAGTGGCAGACATCGAAAAGAGCCAGAGCTATTCTGGCGGGCTCAAGCAATATAATGTGGGCATGGGTTCACTGAAATCACATGTCATAATCCAGCAGGATCCACCATCGACTGTGAGTAACCAAGATATTGGGGGCTCTATAGTTTCATGGATAAAGTCAGGTATTGTGCCGGATCTTGGGGTAAAGGGAGCATACAATGTCTTTCTGCCTCCAGGAATAACCGCCACCCTGGGAACAGATTCCTCGTGTTCAGTATTCTGTGATTATCATGACAGCGGAAACGGAAACAACGGCCCATTCTTCACATGTGAGCCGTACCCCTGCAGCACAGGCTGCAACCAGTGCACGTCGAGCGCATTCGACACCATGACACAGGGCCTGTCGGAAGAAATGGTGGAACTCAAGACAGACATGAATCCGGGAACAGGCTGGGTCATCGGCAATGAGGAAATCTGTGACTACTGCGACACTCACTTCGTTTGCAACAAGATCAGCACAGGCGAATATGTGAACGCATGGTACAGCGATGCGGCTGGCGCTTGCTGGAAATCATGAACTGTGCAGGAATAAAATTAAGGTAATATTGCCCCATGCATTGGACTTTCGAATGAGCACAAAGGAAATACTAGTTGCCCGGCACGGGGAGACACAATGGAACAGGTTGAGAAAATGGCAGGGCTCCTCTGACATCCCACTAAATGAAACCGGCCTGAATCAAGCCAGGCAACTGGGTATGTCCCTAACAGGAGAAGGAATCGGAAGGATTTATTCGAGCGACCTGCAGAGGGCACTTACCACTGCAAGAATTGTTTCTGAAATTGTGCAAACAGGAAATGTTACAACAGACAGCAGGTTAAGGGAGAGAGGACTCGGAAAATTTGAAGGATGGAAGTCTGTTGAAGTTGCCAGGTTCCTTGGAATGCCGGATGAACAGGCACGCATTCTAGAGACCGATGAATTGAGTATAGAGAATGGCCCTGATGTGGAACCATGGGAAAGCTTCACAAAGAGAGTCTGGAGTTTTCTTGAGGATGCTGCTGTTGCAAAAGAGCATGGAAAGATCCTTGTGGTGGCCCATGGCGGTGTAATGCGTGCCATTTCGTACACACTTACTCATGAGGGGTTCGGGATGCCTGAATACAGCAATGGGCAGTATATCCGGCTTAAGGTGAAAGAAAATAGTTGGGAAATAGATTGAAAAGAGGGAGTTTGGAAAATCTCCTTTCTTCCTTAAGAGATATCAGGCAAGCTGGTGGGAATTTTTTGTTTTCCACTTCTGCAATCTCTCCTCATATGCGTCGAAAATGGAGGAAAGCCCCTTGCCGTAGTTCCAGTGGAAATAGTCCACGCTCATTGTTAGCGGCTCGGCAATAATCTTTGTCCTTATGGAATACTTCACCTTGCCCTCAGAGCTGTACTTTGCCACGTGTATGTTGAATTTTCCATGCTTGATGCCTGTAATTCTTGAAAACCTCAGGAGAAACTTGCTTGCCATGCTATATGTTATGTCGTATATGTCCTGCTCGTCTGGCTCCACTCCAGATACTGAAATGAGAATACCTTCCTTCTCCCTCTGGTCTAGTGCATCAATAATGTCAGATACTCCGACAATCCCCTGAAGATGCATGTCCTGGTCCACTACGGGCACAATGTGCAGCCTGTGTTCACTCATCATTTTGGCAGCCTTTGTGATGTTGTCTTCAGGCAAAACCCACTGGGCATTGTCCATCAGGGAGGCGCTCTTGATGACCACCTTGATCTTCTCCCCTGTCCTGTCTCCTGCTCCACCTTCCCTTCCGTGTATTTTTTCCTTATGCCTCTTGAATGTGTCAGCAGCTATGTCATCCAGCCTGAGGATTCCAGAGAGTTTCTCTGCAGAATCCAGTACCGGGATTTCCGTTTCGTCAAGGCCCCTCATCTTCACCGCAGCTTCGTCAACGCTGTCGCCCTCATATACGAAAACGGGCTCAGTTGACATGATCTGCCTGTTCCTGAGCACCCTGCTCCCCAGGACCTCTTCAAGGTTGCGGATTATATCGCTCCTGGAAACAATTCCCGTCAGTTTCTTCTTCTCAAGGACAGGGAACGCAGATAGCCCTGTATCCACTAAGAGCCGGATAACCTCCTCCAATTCAGTATCAGGTGTCAGTTCCGGTGTGCTGATGACATAATTCTGAGCCTTAGAAGAAAGCTGAAGGCTTCTTCTCCTCATGATTTCCCTGTAGTTCAGCATGCCAACATACTTGTGCCCGTTTAACGCAGGCACCTGATGCACATCGACACCCCTCATCTTTTCCATAGCCTCAGAAATAGTTGCCTCGCGCACATCAATAATAACTGGCTCCCTTGTCATAATATCTTTAACTAACATATGGAACCCATCAAAATATGCAGTCCTAGCATAAAAGGGCTGTTCCTCTCATTTGCAAGCACTAAATTTATTAATGCCTGAAACACTGTTTTGGCCATGAATTTTGGAGTTGCAGGATTGGGTAATCATGCCATAAACAGGGTCATGCCCGTATTCAGAGAAGCAGGACAGACCATTTCAGCGGTTTACAGTAGGAACATCGACAAGGCCAGGAAGGAAGGAATGAAGTACAATGCCAAGCCGTTTGACGACCTTGGAACCTTCTTCGATAACGGGGAATTTGAAGCTGTGTACATCGCTTCACCAAATTTCCTGCATTACGATCAGGCGAAATTGGCTCTGCAGAAAGGAAAACATGTCCTCCTTGAGAAGCAGATGACCCTTAAGACAGAAGAGGCAGAGGAACTAGTGAAACTGGCTGGAATTAAGAATTTGAAACTGGCAATTGGATTTCACATGAGGTTTCATCCTGCCATCAGGGAAGCCCGAAGGATAATACAGAGCGGGGAGCTGGGTGAAGTTTCTTACATTACAGGGATGTGGGCATCACTTTCTGCAAGAAGCTACGACGATCCCGACAACAAATGGTGGAGAGAAGACGATAAAGTGGGCGGAGGCGCTGTCATGGGGACCGGTGTCCATGTCATGGATACAATCAATTACATTCTTGGAAAGTATCCGGACCGCCTTTCATCATTCAGGAATCCGCCCGGCAAAGTGATAGAATACACTGAGCATGTAACCCTCCAGTATGGCCCAACAATCGTGGATATTGTTGCCTCCAGGGAGATGAAGAGCCCAATGAACAATCTCACAATTTATGGTACAGAGGGGACGATTGTCGCAACCGGGGTATTCTCGACTTCAGTGGAATCATCGCTACTCAGGGACGGAAGGAAACTCAAGGATTTCAGGGGAGTCAATGTTTACCGGGAGGAGATAAAGGGATTCGTAGACCTGGTGCAGGGAAAGGAAAGCCACATTGCGAGTGCAAAAGATGGCGCAGAGGTTGTCAGGCTCGTCAATCTTGCCTTTGAAGCCGACAGGGATTGCAGTGCATTCAAACTGTGAACACTGTTAAACTCATGTGCAGCTCCCAATGTTGCAGGAACTGCTAACTTATTTACTAATAGTGCCGTGGGCATAACTTCATGAAAATCATGTGCGCAGACTGCATGGAAAAAGGGTGTGATTGTGATGAGTGCAGGACATACAGGTACACCAGCATGTGCCCCCGTTGCGGATGCATTCTGGAGATGCAGTGCTGCCTCGGTTACTAATTATTTCTACGATTTAATCACAACTCTAACTGACCCTAAGATATAAGGTCAGGATGACATAACAAACAGAGGCATTTTCTCGAGATGTCTGAAGAAAAACCACTGAGGAGAATTCTGGTTGCCGCAGCGATATCTGTTATTGCTGTTATTACGCTCTCTTACATTTTCCTCTCAGATTTTGCTGAATACAATATGCCCTATTCCATTGTGTACAGATTTTATTTCTACACTGCACTTCTTCTCATCAGTTCAACGCTAATTGTCTTCATTCTTCGTTTCAACGACCGCAGATATCCGCCAGTTGATTCTAGCCTGTGGAATTACATCAGGATTGTGTTCGGCTCTCTCTGGCTTTTCGATGGAATACTCCAGATCCAGCCGGAAATGTCTTTCGGCTTTGCCCCTTTCATCCTGATTCCTGCGCTTAATGCACTTCCTGCTCCACTCCAGCCATTGGCACATCCGATAATCTTGCTTTGGACGGCAAATGCCAGCCTTGTAGATGCCCTATCGGCTGTTTTGCAAATATTCCTGGGCATGGCCCTTCTTTTACTCAGGTCCAGGAGATATGTTGCGCCTATCGCCGCCATATCATTTGTCTGGTCCATTGCCATTTGGATTTTTGGGGAAAGCCTGGGATCACCCGGATTAGGCATGAGCATTCTCACAGGATTTCCAGGCGCGGCGCTCCTTTATGCCATTTCATCGCTTGTGCTCTTTGCCAACATCAGCCCGGCGCGGGAATTGAATATTATCCGGTTCACCTTTGTGGCACTGTTCATTATTTCATTTTTCTTGCAGGCATTGCCTGCAAATGGATATTGGGAATCTGGAAGCATAGCTGCTGTAACCGGCCCATATTCTTTCATATACCAACCAAACTTCCTCTCCTATATCATATTCAACGCGGCAGAAATTCTGTCACATTACAACTTTGCATGGAACCTTCTTTTGACGCTGGTCCTTCTCTCAGTGGGCGTAGCATGGATAATAAAGCCAAGAGCTGCCTCGTTTGCCAGTATCTTTCTGACTGCAATCATCTGGTTTGTGGGCCAGGATTTTGGGATATTTGGCGGGTATGGTACGGATCCAAATACAGGTCTGGTTATGCTCCTCATGTCAGCGTCTGTGTACTTGACCATGAGATCTGGAAAAGAGCAAAATATGAAGAAGACAGCTGGCCCTGTTAACGTCACAGGCCACTAAATTCAAGGCTTATTCCTGAGGCCGGGACGAATATGGTCCACGAGATCGAAAAGGAGTTTCAGCCCAAAGGCGATGAGCACAAGGCCCGCTGCCATGAGTATAATTGTGAGAATGTAGTTGAAAGTGGACGCATATGCGCCTGCTATGAACAATTGGGCTCCAACTCCCAGGATTACCAGACCGATGATCATCACAATAATGTTGCCGAAGAAATCATTGTTGAATATTTCCATGTAAGTGATTAAGGAAAATATGAGTTAAGGCTTTTTCGGAACAATCCTACCAGAATGAATTATCAATCCTGGTTGGCGACCACCAGCCCTCTGGCTATTTCCCCGAGGGCGTTTTCGTCAGAACCATAGAATAAATGCCTCGTCTGGGTGTATTCCATAATTCCGTCAATGCCAAGTTCCCTGCCAATGCCGCTTTCCTTGTAACCACCACGAGGTGCTGCCGCAGATATCATGTGGTAATCATTAATCCATACTGTTCCAGAGTCTATAAGATTGGCAAGGCCTGTTGCCCTGTTAGTATTATTGGACCAGATTCCTGCAGCCAATCCATATTTGGAGCTGTTGGCAATATCTGCAGCTTCTCCGTCTGAGTGGAAGCCGGTTACAGTGAGGACCGGACCGAAAATCTCCTCCTGTGCTATATCCATGTTGTTGCTGACCTCAGAAAGCACTGTTGGAGGGAAATAGAAACCTCCTTCTGGCACCCTGGCAACAAGGTTGTGTGAAAAGAATACCTTTGCGCCCTCCTCCAGGCCCTTGTTGTAAAGTTCCTCTATTTTTCTCCTCTGCTCTCTGGTGGTGATGGCCCCTATATCTGTTTCCATGTCAAGCGGATTGCCGGGTTTCATTCTCTCCATGTAGAACCTGATCCTGCTGAGCAGCCTGTCCTTTATGTCATCATGAACCAGGAGCCTGCTGCCGCTCTCGCAAAGCTGCCCGGAGTGAAGGAATATGCCGAAGAGAATGAAACCCGGCAATCCGCTTGA
>JAJZKS010000112.1 GCA_021850835.1 Thermoplasmata archaeon | reverse complement strand
TTCAGGGAGAGGTGAGGCACACTGCCTTTGTGGAAAAAAAACTAATTATTGAGAGGTGATTATAGCCTGATACTCATGAGTTCCAAATTTCAGAATATCAAGACTTTTAAGGTAAATGGAAAGGAGTACAACTATTATTCACTGAAGGAGCTTGAAAAACAGGGTTATCCTATTTCAAGGTTCCCAGTTTCAATCAGAGTCATACTTGAATCCCTCGTCAGGAACCTTGACGGGAAAGAGGTCCATGAGAAGGATATTGAGAACCTCCTCAAGTGGAACGGAACAAACCTTGCGGATTTTGAGATCCCGTTCAAGGTAGCCAGAGTGCTTATGCAGGATTTCACCGGTGTCCCTGCAGTTGTTGACCTTGCTGTGATGAGGGACGCGGCCGCGGAACTGGGCAAGAATCCAGGCATCATTCAGCCACAGGTCCCTGTGGACCTTGTCATTGACCATTCAGTGCAGGTGGATTTCTATGGGACTCCAGAAGCCATGGAACAGAACAGGCAGAAGGAATTCGAGCGGAATGGGGAGAGGTACAGGTTCCTAAAGTGGGCACAGGGGGCATTCCAGAATCTCAGGATAGTACCGCCTGCGGTGGGAATCGTACACCAGGTGAACCTTGAGCATCTTGCACGCGTGGTAATGGAGAAGGAATCTGGAGGTAAGAAATGGGCCTTCCCGGACACAGTTGTTGGAACAGATTCGCACACCACAATGATCGACGGCCTCGGCGTGGTTGGCTGGGGTGTTGGGGGAATAGAGGCTGAGGCAGCAATGCTTGACCAGCCTGTCACTTTCAGGGCACCGGAAGTTGTTGGCGTGCGCCTTTCCGGAAAGCTCAAGCCAGGAGTAACCGCAACCGATCTTGTCCTCACGGTGACAGAGCTCCTTAGAAAGAACAAGGTTGTAGGCAAGTTCGTCGAATTCCATGGTGAGGGAATAAGGAACCTGACGCTTCCTGACAGGGCAACCATATCAAACATGTGCCCCGAATACGGAGCAACTGTAGCGCTCTTCCCGGTGGATGAACAGACCATTGAATACCTGAGGCTCACGGGCAGGCCAGAGGACCACATCAAGCTGGTTGAGGAATACTGCAAGGCGCAGGGCATATATGGTTCACAGGAAAACATAGAATTTTCCCAGGAGATTGAGTTTGACCTTTCCACAGTGAAGCCAAGCGTGGCCGGCCCAAAGCTGCCTCAGCAGAGAGTAGAGCTTGGAAACATTGGAAACAGTTTCCTCAGTTTCATGGAAGAGGGACAGGCATCAAGCAACAACGGAAAACAGCGCTATGAAAATGAGGGAGGCCTCGCAAATGGCCAGATAAAGGGCAAGGCCGGACAGGTCTATCTCAAGTCTTCTGGAATCAAGCTTGAGGGCAGTGAGGAAACCCTTACTGAAGGCGATGTTGTAATTGCGGCCATTACAAGCTGCACAAACACCAGCAATCCATACGTCATGCTCGCAGCGGGGCTTCTTGCAAAGAAGGCTGTTGAGAAAGGCCTCAAAGTGAACAGGAAGGTCAAGACAAGCCTCGCCCCAGGGTCCAGGGTTGTCACAGAATACCTGAACAAGTCAGGCCTGCAGCCATACCTGGACAAACTTGGATTCAACCTAGTGGGGTACGGGTGCACCACCTGCATCGGAAACAGCGGGCCGCTCAATGAGAGCATAGAATCAGCCATAGTCAGGGATAATCTTGCTACCGCCGCTGTACTCTCAGGCAACAGGAATTTTGAGGCAAGGGTCCACAGGAACGTACGCGCAAATTACCTGATGTCACCGCCGCTTGTGGTTGCATTTGCCCTCGCAGGAAAGGTTACCATCGACCTTAACAATGAACCCCTCGGAAAGGGCAAGGATGGCAAGGACGTCTTCCTCAAGGACATATGGCCAGACAGCAATGAGATCACTGACGCAATGAAGGGCTCAATCAGCAGGGAAATGTTCATTGAGAGGTACAGCAACATTGCAGACTACAATGAGCAGTGGCTCAAGCTCGAGGCACCAAGCGGCGTTCAGTATGCCTGGGAACCAGAGAGCACCTACATCAGGAAGCCCACATTCTTTGACAATTTCAATCCCAAAACAATCATCGAAACCAAGGAACTGAAGGGAACAAGGCCGCTTCTTGTTCTCGGGGACTCCATCACCACTGACCACATTTCTCCAGCTGGATCATTCAGCAAGGACACCCCTGCTGGAAAGTATCTAATGGAACATAACGTCCAGCCTGTGGATTTCAATTCCTACGGGTCCAGGAGAGGAAACCATGAGGTCATGATGAGGGGGACGTTTGCAAACAACAGGATCAAGAACAAGCTCGCATCAAAGGAAGGGGGGTTCACGGCCCATTTTCCGGAGAAGAAGGAGATGAGCGTGTATGATGCAGCAATGCAGTATGTGAAGGAAAAGAACCCGCTGATTGTGTTTGCAGGGGACCAGTACGGGACAGGAAGCTCAAGGGACTGGGCTGCAAAGGGACCTTACCTGCTTGGGGTAAAGGCCATAGTGGCAGTGGGATACGAGAGGATCCACAGGAGCAACCTCGTTGGAATGGGAGTGGTCCCTCTCCAGTTCAGGAACGGTGAGAGCTATGATTCCCTGAAGATAGACCCTGAAAAGCCCATTGACATCATCTTTGGCGATGGCGTGAAGGCTTCAGGAAAGGCAGCAATGAAATTCACCGAGGCCGGTTCCGGCAAGGAGAAGTCGACTGAGCTGATCATAAGGGTAGACACGCCAGTTGAAGAGGAATACCTGAAAATCGGCGGAATCCTGCAGTTTGTCCTCAGAAGGCTTGTTTCCTGAGCAGAAAGTGCGAAAAATTTCGCACAAAAATTTCCCATAAACTTAATTTTTTTAAACTCAAGAGATCAGGGTATGCACAACTATGTACATAGCCGCACCACCAGGTACCAAGATACTTGCAAAATACCTCCTTCCAGCTGAAGAGTACAATCTACTGGAAGAAGTGGATTTCAATGTATATGGTGAGGAGAAGTCGCTCACAATACTGCAGTTCATGCGGGACCTGAAGTGGATTTACATTTCATATGATGAGGGAGACAAGATAAGCCTCAAGCCCACTGAGACAGGAATAGACATCTTTGAGAGGGGCCTCACCCAGGAATACATGGAGAAAAACGGGGAACTTGTCAACCTTGTGAAGAAATACCTGGATGACTACCTCATCCCTGGCAGGGAGGTCACGGAAGAGACCCTGAAGCTTTCTGACTTCTACCTTAAATCCGGAAATTACGGCAGGGCGCTTGATCTTGCATCAAACCTCATCGACCTGGGAAACAGGAACTCAGACAAGAGGCTCCTGGGGCGCGGGCATTACGTGTACGGCACAATTAACCTGTACAAGATGGATCTCGATTTTGCAAAGAACCATTTTGAAAAAGCCAAGTACTTTGCTGAAAATGTGGACGACATCACGACCGTGGGAAAGTCAGAGCTTGGCCTCGGCTCTTACTATGGCTACAGGGGTGACGTCAACAAAGCCATGGAGATGTTCGAGCATGCCCTGCTCCTGTTTCAGGAGGTGGGGGATGAATCCGGGCTGAACCAGGTGAAGATGAACGAGGCGTTCACACTTGCCAAGATGGGGAACCTGAAGGAATTCTTTGCCCTGAACCACCAGGCCATAGACTACTTCAACACTGTAACGGACAGGTACCACCTGCAGTACTGTTACCAGAATGAATCCGCTGTCCTGCTTTCGCTCGGCAAATATGATGCCGCCATAGATGCGGTCGTGGAAGCCCACAACCTTGCCAAAGAGACAAGCAATGAGATGATTGAGAACAGGTCCGGTCTGAGCATTGCACTGATTTACATCTACACCATGAGGCCCGGGGATGCCTATGAGTACATCGAGAATGCGACCGGGTTCTTCAGGAGGAATTTTGACACGAACGGCCTGGCGACTTGCTATGAGATGTTCATGCTTTATGACATCGCCACGAAGGACCTGGCTGTGGCCGACGTGAATCTTGAGAAGTCGAGGCAGAATTTCATGGTGAAGAAGCAGCTCAATTACGTCGTTGAATGTTACTCCCAGTATGTTAAGGTACTCAAGATATACCGGTATGAACCTAAATTAATAGAAAAGAAGACAAGGGAATTTTTGGAACTTTCAAACAAGTTGGGGTTAAAAGAATTATTTTTGCAATTAATGGATTAATTTATTTAATCTACGCAGTACATGCCAAGAGCCAGTATGGTCTTGACCTTTACATTTGACACGTCGATTTCTGCTACCTTCATTTTAAGTTTCTCGGACATTTTTTTACCTCAAAATACCAAGCCGTTTTTACAGGTTAATGATTGCTAGACACTGATTCACTTCCGATCTCAGTTCCGCCTTTCGTAAAATCTGTATTTTCTAGTACATATGCTTCATATATGAGATATTATGCAATGAATAAATGGGTATATCATTCTTGTCTGTAGGTACATATGCATTCAATTTCCCTGCTTTTCCAATTTATAATCAATGCAGGATAACAACCGTTCAAAGAGAAACTAAAGTAATATAAGGGCAGCTAAAATCTAGCAGAGCATGGAAGACCAGGTTAAGGCTTCTATGGATAAGTTAAAGCAGGATAACGCAGAGTTTCTACAGCTTCAGTTCACTGATATCGTGGGTGCAGTTAAGACACTCACAATCCCCAAGAACAGGTTTGAAAGTGCCCTGTCAGAAGGGGTCGTTTTTGATGGGAGTTCGGTTGCAGGCTATGCCCAGATTGAAGAATCTGACATGAGGGCTCACCCTGACCTTTCTACGTATACAATCCTTCCTGAGGGCAGGGACGGATACAAGACTGTGAGGTTCATCTGCGACATTTACACACCTGACGGGGAAAGGTTCCCGGGTGACCCGAGATATGTTCTGCAGAGGACGGTCAAGAGGCTCAATGACAAGGGCATGGACTTTTACGTGGGGCCGGAGTTTGAGTTCTTCGTATTCAAGAGGGACCATGAAGGAAACCCCACAGCCATTCCAAGTGATTATGGCGGCTACTTCGACAACACCCCCATAGATTCAGCAAATGAGATCAGGCAGGAGATCCTGAAGCACATGTATGATCTCGGCTACCATCCTGAGGCAGCCCACCACGAAGTGGCATACGGGCAGCAGGAAATTGACCTGAGATATGGGCAGGCACTTGTCATGGCTGACAGAGTGACAATGCTGAAGAACATAATCAAGAATGTTGCCCAGAAGCATGGAATGTATGCGACATTCATGCCAAAGCCAATCAACGGCGTCAACGGATCGGGAATGCATGTCCACTCAAGCATCATGTCCACGGGCGAGAAGGAGAACCTCTTCTATGATGCAAAGGCAAAATACGGCCTCAGTGAACTCGGCATGAGTTACCTGGCCGGAATACTCAAGAACATAAATTCTGCCTCAGCGGTACTGGCATCCTGGGTAAACTCATACAAGAGGCTTATTCCAGGATATGAGGCCCCCGTGTACATTTCATGGGCTAACAAGAACAGGTCCGCCCTTGTGAGGGTCCCGGCCGGAACCGGCATGAGGAAGAGGATGGAACTAAGGTGCCCTGATTCAGCAGGGAACCCATACCTGCAGTTTGCAGTAATCCTGGGAATGGGCCTTGACGGAATTGAGAACAAGCTTTCACCTCCGGGCCCAACCGAGAAGGACATATTCCACATGACAGCCGAGGAAAGGGCAAAGGATGGAATACAAAGCATGCCAGAGAGTCTTGGTGAGGCGCTCCACCACTTCAGGAACAGCAAGCTCATGAAAGGTATCCTGGGCGAGCACATATTTGAGAATTTCATAACGGTAAAGCAGCGGGAATGGGATGTCTTCAGGTCTCATGTCACGACATGGGAACTTGAGAGATACCTTCCAATCCTCTAATTTTTTTACCTGTATTCCCTCAATCTTCTTTCTTTTCTCCGTTCCACGTGCCTGGAATGATAGTACAGGGCTATCAGCACCATGCCGCTGGGAAGCAGGACAAACCCGAAAATTATTGTGAGCAGCGTGGGATAACCTATTGTTCCAAGGGAGGCATCTACGCTTATGGTCTGGGATCCCGTGTTCTTGATTATCAGTGAGATATTTCCCGTTGCGGG
>JAJZKS010000111.1 GCA_021850835.1 Thermoplasmata archaeon | reverse complement strand
AGAGAGGGAGGGCATGGAGGCAGGATCTTGGTGCAGCGAGGGTTGAAATCCTTGGCATGGCCATGGGAGAACTAGGCATATACAATGAGGACACGTGCCGGCAAATAGCCGGATATTATTCCAGGCTGAGGACGGAGAAAATAGAGCTGATACCTGGGGCTCTTGACACCGTAATGGCTTTCAGGAAAAGTGGGATCAAAACTGCCCTTATAACAAACGGAAGCTCTGAATCTCAGAGGCAGAAAATAGACCGGTTCGGCCTCGGAGAGCACTTTGACCAGATCCTCATAGAAGGTGAAAACGACTTCGGCAAGCCGGATGAACGGATCTACAGGAAGGCGCTTAACGGATTGGGAATTGAAGCTGAGGATGCCTGGATGATTGGCGACAATATCGTATGGGATGTGCTGGCCCCGCAGAAGCTTGGAATCAAGGGTATATGGGTTGACTACAGGAATCAGGGGTTCAAGAGCAGGAATGGGAGAAGGCCTTTCCTCCGCATCAATTCCCTGCCTGAGATCCTTGTTCACATGGACCTGCACTGATTCTCTGGTGTTTCAGCCATAAGTTGGATCAATGCATAAATACCCTGATGTTTCTTATGGGTAATTATGGAACCGGATTTTGGAACCTACCACCATTCCACGCCTGATGAATCCAGGAAAATGAGGGAAAAAGCAGGGAAGGTTTTCTCCTCACTGTTCCTTTCCCTGTATCCTGCCGACGCTGAACTGAGAATCCTTGACGCTGGATGCGGACTTGGGTTCATGTCGAGCATTGCTGCCGGTTGCTTCCATAATTCAAGGATAACCGCTGTCGACATCTTCCAGCATGATAGCCTTTCAGATGCTTCACTTGAAAGGGCAGAAGCAAACATGGAAATTCTTGGTATAGGCTCAAGAGTGGAAATTCTTCAGCATGACCTGATAAACCCTCTGCCTTTTGGCGCCGATTTCGACCTTGCCATATCCAGCCTGGTTTTCCATAACCTGGGGAAGAGGAGGTTCGAAGGCTACCAGACTGTTTTTTCTGCACTTAAAAGTGGCGGCTATTTCATCATCGGAGACCTGTTCCCATCCCTGAAGAAAGACATGGATTTCTTCAGCAGATTTTCATCGGCAGTCAGGGAAGAGGGTGAAGAAGGTTCCGGAGAGTGGTCGTACAGGATCCTCGGCATGAAGAAGAAATGATTTTTCAGGGATTGAGGAAAGGCCACTCCATTCCCGCTTTGTCCATTATGGTCCTGGCCAGTCTCCTAGACCCAATTCTGTTTTAAATACAAATGCCAGGGCTGCTGCTTCTGAAAAACTTCCATGCTGGCATGCATCAAAAGGCGACTGAGTGTAATCCGCTATCCTGAAATCCTTACCTCAGGGGATTCAACTTCCCCCATTCTCTTGCTGAAAGGCCTCGAGATTGCCATGTAGAGGAATGCCACAAGAAGGGAGCCCACGGCAATGTAATCCCAGTATGTTGAACCAAAATTGCGCAGAGCATAAAGGAGCCAGAGGCCGACCAGGGCCCCCGTAAAAGAGCCGCTGGCGATTATGAGGTTGTACACTCCGATGTAAGAGCCTTTCAGGTAACCGGGGGCGATAGTGGTTACTATGGCCTGGGTAGTCGGAGATAGGAAATCTTCACCAACGGTGGATATTGTCATAGAAAGCAGGAGTATCCCAAGGGATGGAACTGCAGAAAGCACTACAAACCCTCCTGCATAAAAGAGGACGCAAACTCCCCTCCACACCATTGAATTACCTTTTCCGGTCATGACCCTCAGCAATGGGAGTTGCAGGATCACCACTAAGATTCCATTTAGGGCCCATATGTACCCAAGATCCATGAATGGCAGGTTTGAGAGTACCACCGTGTAGACTGTTAGCGAAGTGCCTCTCTGCCTGGTGAAGAATGCAAGAAGTATTCCAATGACGATGAAAATGAGGAAAAACCTGTCGCCCTTTACAGTATCCCGGAAAAGGCGCTTTTTAACTTCGTTTGTTTGGGATGGCTTATAAGTCTCGCTCATGAAGAGGTACAGCATCACAACTTCTGCTGCAGTGGCTATGCTTGCTATCAGGAATATGTACTGCAGGCCGTAGCCTGCAAGGTATGCGCCAACGAGCGGGCCGGTTGCAATTCCGAGGTTTGCCATCACCCTGATCAGGGTGAATCCTGAGAGCCTGTCACTGACAGAAGTGATGTCCGCAACCGCAGCCTGGACGGCAGGGTACTGCACAGCGTTTATGACAATGGTGCTGTACCATGACCCGATTGCAAGGAAGACAAAATGAGGTATTGCGACAGAATAAAAAACTGCGAGATAGGCTATGACACCTGGAATCTGTGAATAGACAAGGATGCTCCTCCGCCCAATCCTGTCGGTCCACCTCCCTGCAAGGAACTGGACGCCGGCCATGAGAAGGGTCGCAAATCCTAGGAGCAGCCCGGTAAGAATGAAGCTGAGGTGATAAACGCTTATGAAAACAAGTGGAAGAAATACGAAAGTTGAGCCTCTCCCGAATGCCCTTACAAACCTGACTATGCTCAGGATTTTAAGCCTGGGGTCTAGGTTTCGGAAGTTAAAGCGGTATTCCATATTAAAATTGGAAGAGTATTCCTTCTCCTTATTTCTGTTTTCAGAATATATTTCAAATTTAGGACCAAAATTTTCAGTCTCGGGATGGCGACGGGACCCTTTGGAATCAATGCAAACTGTGGAAATTCATTATGACGTGAAACCCCAAACATGGTATCGTCATTTTCTCCCGTATTTTTCCATATGATTTCGCCCTGCCATGGCTTACTGAATTTTCATGCCGGGGCAAAAGCCATTTTGGCGGGCCTGCTGAATGGCCTCATGGCTCCTAAGAAAGCCTTAAGGGCTAATTTAATAAAGTCTTGATTATTCTTTTTTAGTCTTATGGCGGAACTCCGAAATTTCTACTACAGGTACCTGGGGTCCCGCATGATTATTAGTGTCATTTTCAACGCTTTCCAGGTTTTCTTTCTCTGGAGGATTGTGGAGCAATACCACTCCGTTTTCCTTGCCGGGCTCAGTGCCACAATCTCCCTTGCAGTGTCAATTGTTTCCTCCATTCCCATCGGCCACCTCATTGACAGGATGAACAGCACACTGATCAGCCTCATTTCATCTGTCGCTTCAACTGCAGGGCTCATTTTCCTGGCATTTGGGTCACAGTTGCCGTTCATATACATCACAGCCGGATTCCTCTCCCTTGGCTTCACAATGAAAGGGGACAGTTTCTCTGCAATAATGAAGAAGCATCTCCCAGAGGACCAGTTCCTGAAGGGAAATTCCCTGTCGCAGGCCGGAAGTTTCGTTTCCACCCTCATCGGAACCGTTCTCGGCGGCCTGGCAATCCTGTATTTTGGCAACCAGCTTTATTTGATCCTCATAGCCCTGGCTGTTGCATCCGCAATAACATCTGCACCAATAGCTGAGGCTTCATCCAGGGAATCAGGCAGCAGCGCAGCTAAGGAACTTGCATCCTCCATAGGTTTTTACAGGAAGATCCTGGGATTAGTTGTGGTGGCTTTCATACTCAATGGCCTGTTTGAGTCCCTTGACGTTTACTCGTCAGGACTGTTCCACCTGATCCTGAGGGCCAGCCCGCTTTATTACACAGCATTTATAGCATCAATACCGATTGGGGGGATTTTCGGCTCCTGGCTGTCAGGAAAGCTGAACAAACGTGTGGACAAGCCCCTGGCCCTGTCCTTGCTAGTGCTCTGCTACGCCCCGATTTTCATCCTGCTTGGCATAAGCGACAGTGCAATTTTCGATGTGGGCCTGGGCCTTTCAGTGGGGATTCTCCTTCCTGTGATCAACATCCCCCTGCAGACAAGGATTATGAAGATTATACCCAGGAATATTTATGGGAAGGTCATGGCTTTCCTGCGCATTTTCCTGGGTGGATCTACCCCTGCCATGGCAGCCGTACTATCCTTTGCTTCTATTTTTCTAAGGGTGGATACCATTTTCCTTTACATTGGATTTATAATGCTGCCAGTGACTGCACTTTCATTCTTGATGCTTCCTAAGTTGTTCGCACTTGGAGGCGGAGAATCCACTGATGCAACAATATCTCCCACAGGGTGATGGGGATGGTTTTTTGCTTTCACTGTGTTTAACAGGGAGAATAAATTTCTGCAGGACATTCATGTCACTTATTGGGTCATAATATGACACTTTCCTAGATATAACACGTGATCAGAATCCTTCTTATTTTAAGACATGATCATATTTAACAATGGCAAGCAAGAAAATAAGCAGGAGGAATTCCATGATATTCCTTTTCGCAGGGCTTGCGACATTCATTGCAGCTGAGATAATTGCTGAAATTCTGGACATATGGCTTATGGGCAATCCCTCTGTGGGCAACATGGTTGCCTTCAACAACAGGTTTTCCACAATACCTTCGGCCGTAACTATTGCTGGAACTGTGTTTCTGATGTTCGGCCTCATTTATGGAACCGGAAAGGCTGTGGCTACGACAGTACTTGTGGGAATAGTGCTTGCTGCCCTTCCCTTTTTCCTTATGCCCCATAGCTTTTTCAGCTTCACCATAGAATATTATCCTGGTTACCACGCATCGTTTCTATATGGTTGCATTGCCAATCTTTTTAGCATTGGGATAGGAGAAACTCTTGCCGCCGTAATGAGCCAGGTTTTCAGAAATGGGCTGGTGGAAAAGCCGGGCATTGCTTTGGCCTGGCTATTTATCTGGATCAAGCGAGAACAGCAGTTATTCCCCATGCACTGACCGCCACTATGGTTATGAGAATAAGGATGAACAGGTTATTCCCTATGTTTGGACCGGCTGGCTTTCCAGTTTCCCCGGAAACCATTTCTAGAGTTCGCCGGCTCGCCATGGGCCCGGCCAGTGCAAATAGGCCTGCAATGAAGCCGGTGATTCCGATGAAAATGAACCCGGCTGAAAAGGAATAAGCGCTTACCAGAATGGGAAGCAGAATGGCACCCAGAGCACCCCCTGAGTGCCCAATACCATCGGTCAGCGCAAATCCTGAAGTCCTTGCCCTGGTCGGGTAGCTTTCAGCGGTGAAAGTGTATGCCACCTGCAGGTACATCCCTAACGCAAGCGATGCCACGAATGAGCCGGCAGTCAATGTATAGCTTGTACCGAAGGAGAAAATTACCATGCCAATGAGCCAGACAACTGTGTCGGCGCAAATTATGTATTTTCTCTCGTATTTGTCAGCAGAAAGGATCATGAGGGCTGCACCGAAGGGATACCCTATTGCGCCTATGGCAATATACAGGATAGAACTGGTAATGCTGATTCCTGCATTGTTGACAATTGTTGCCGCATCACCTAGGAAAGCGTAGTTGCCAATATACCAGAAGAACCACATTCCCCCGAGTATTGCGAGGCGTGAAGAGTATGGCTGACTGAATAGAAATTCTGTAGGGAACTTATTATCTTCCAGTTCAACCTTTTCCAGGCTGGGTTCCGGAAGATCCCCGATCTTTTTCCTTGCAGAATTTTCCATCTTTGTAACGATTTCTTCAGCTGATTTGAGGTCCCGCTTTGTTGCCATGAGCCATCTTGGTGATTCGGGCAGCTGTGTCCTCAGTGCCACTGCTATTGCCGCAATTATGCCCCCGATCAGGAACAGGTATCTCCATCCTGATCCTGTTTCGTGCACCAGTCCAAGGGCAATGAAGGGAGTAACTGCTTGGCCGATTATTCCGACAAGGAATGTGTATACGGTGATCCTGGCCCTGGATTCTGCCGGGGCGAATTCACTGATATATGTTGAGATCAGGTTCAAATCTGCGCCAAGGCCAAGCCCGGTGATGAACCTGAAAACAGCCAGCATGGGAATATTGATGGAAAGGGCATCGCCAAAGGATCCTACGGCAGTCAGGCCCATTGTGAGCACCATAGAGCTGAATCTTCCATTGAGGTCGGCGAATGTGCCGATGGCATAGGATCCAATCGCGTACCCCAGGAGCCCTACTGCAAGGGCAAGAAAGAGGCTAAGGAAACTGCCTGATGGGATATGAAACTGAACATCGATGGCAGGCATTGCGAACCCGATGTCCGAGATGTCGTAAAAAGTGAAGAAGTACCCGATCCCGATGATGAGCAGGAATGAATTTGGCAGGGACCAGGTTGGAATCCTGTTGATCCTGGCTATGACTTTGCTGACGGAATTT
>JAJZKS010000110.1 GCA_021850835.1 Thermoplasmata archaeon | reverse complement strand
GATGTGTTTCATGGGCTAACACAACTATAGTTCAAAAAACTATAGAAAACAACCTGTTCATGGATCTCCCATGACACCATGCATCCTCTTTATTAGTATGCAAAAGAAGAATATAATGTTTATGTAATTATTCCTACTGCCCTGGGGTTGACCCTGTTTGTTTTTATTTTGATGAGTGCAATCCCAATCTCATCGCTTACTTCACCATATTACAACCCGCACAGCCCGCTATCACACGCTGAACAGATCAAAAAGGCAATGATTTTGCTGGGCATAAGCCCAAATCCAGTGGTATGGTACTTCCACTATGTAACTAACCTGCTTAAGGGCAACTGGGGGATCATGGCTCTGCAGGGATATCCCTCCTCTGTGATAGATGCAATAGGTCTGGCATTGCCCAACACTATACAGCTGGACATTTTTGCCGTACTTCTTTCCGTGGCAATATCCATTCCAGTTGGAACCTACATAGGTTCCAAGCCCAATTCATTCGCAGACCAGTTCGGCAGAGTCTTCACACTTACCGGTTATGCCATACCTTCTTTCTGGCTCGCCCTGCTTCTGCAGATTGTTTTTGGCCAGGGAGTGATATTGGGGAATCCGGTTGGGGTATTCCCATTGACTGGTTCATTCAATCCCTTCAGCATCCCCGTTCCAACACCATCCTGGTTTACTGGCCAGTATACCACGCCCACTCACCTTTTCATATTCGATGCCCTATTGCACGGCAATCTGGGCCTTGCATGGGATGGCTTCATGCACATAGTCCTTCCAGTCCTGACACTGACTTACGGGCTGCTTGCAGGCATATTGAGGTTTGTCAGGGCGGGCATGGTTGATAATTCAAGAATGGATTTCGTTAAGACAGCCAGGGCCAAGGGAGTGCCTGAAAAACTTGTCATTAAGAAGCATGTCAGGAAGAATGCGCTTATACCCACCATCACCGTCATGGGGCTCCTAATTGCATTCCTTCTCAACGGCAGCGTGGTTGTTGAATATGTGTTCCTGTATCCAGGAATGGGTTTCCTGGAAGTAAACGCCCTGCTGACACAGCAGGTATACGGAATCATCAGCACTACATTGATCTTCGGTGTTGTGCTTATGATTACCAACCTCATTGTGGATATCATTTATGCGATGATCGACCCGAGGATTAGGTATTGAAGGTGATGAAGAAATGGCTGAATTGAATGTTCCCTTAAAGGAAATGATGGCTACGAAGAAGAGGAGACCGAGAATAGAGGATACTAAGAATACTCTGCGCCTCTTCATCCACAACAGACTGGCTTTTACAGGCTTCATCATTACCATGATTTACTTCCTGATCGCTCTTCTCGATGTTGTGTATCCAAGCTGGCTTGGTGTTTCAAACATAACCAGCATGCTTAACTGGATCCCGGGAGGGAGCCCCACATCAGCCCTTCCAACAGCGCCAACCACTGTGGGCGGCTGGTGGTACTATCTTGGTACAACATATAGTCTAATACCTCTGTTTCCAGTCATATTGGCTTCACTGGAATACGACCTGGGTTATTCTGTTCTCATAGTCTTCTCTGGACTATTTATTGGCCTTCTGCTGGGGACCATATCTGGTTACTTTGGCGGACTTATAGATGAAGTGGTTATGAGAGTTACAGATGTCTTCTTCAGCTTCCCTACCTTAGTGCTTGCAATAGCAATGTCCTATGTTCTTGGGGAAACGATGAATACGATCATCATTGCACTCATCATAATTTGGTGGCCGAGTTATGCGAGGTTTTCGAGAGGGCTTGCCCTTACAACAAGGAGCCAGAATTTCATTGAAGCAGCCACCGCCTCGGGCTCCTCAAAATTGAGGAATGCATTTGTGCATGTAATGCCCAATGTGCTATCTCCAATCTATGTCCAGTTATCGCTGGACCTGGGAAGTGTTGTTGGAATTCTTGCAACATTAGACTTCATTGGATTCAACAAAAACGGATATTTGCCTGAACTTGGAAATTTGATTGCACAGGGCCAGACTTTTCTAGCAGATGGCACCTGGTGGCCAGTTCTAGTGCCTGGAGTGTTCCTGCTAATCTTCATCGTGGCTGTGAACCTCATGGGCGATGGCCTAAGAGACGTTCTTGATCCAAAACTTAGAAGGTAGATTCATGGTGTTACTTGATACAGAAAATAAAATGGATAAGCCAGAAGAGCCCTTTCTGAAAGTGGAAAATCTGGTTACCCAGTTCTTTACACAGAAGGGCATTGTTAAAGCATTAGACGGCGTGTCATTGAGCATAAGAAAGGGAGAGGTTCTGGGCCTTGTTGGAGAAAGTGGCTGCGGGAAAAGCGTTACTGCTACTTCCATCATGGACCTCATAATCGACCCGCCGGGCCGAATAGTTGACGGCAAGATATTTGTTGATGGTTTCAACATCATTGGTGACCTGAAGAAGCTTGCTTCCATAAAAGTGAAGAGCGAAACCAATGTGAAGATTAAAAGAAGGATCAGGCTGATTAAGCGGCACAACACCATCATTTCAAAGATCCGTGGAAACAAGATTGCCATGATTTTCCAGGAGCCTGGCCTCGCCCTCAATCCCGTCCTAACTATTGGCGACCAGATCAGCGAAGCCATACTCCTGCACTCCAGAGTCAACATTGCAAACTCCATCATCCGAAGGGAAACAATCAATGAAGCCCAGATTTCTGAGTTTGTGAAATCTGTGCATTCACAGAAATCTCTCATCGACAAGGAATCACAAATTCACCTGTGGACAAGGGATTATGCCATTCCAGACCTGGAGAGCAGCCTGAGGGATCTATTCGTATCCACGGAAGATGAAAATTCACTTGTGAAAGAGATAAGAAGGGTAGTAGAAGAAGCAAAAACCTTTCCCAATGTTCAGCAAATGGTAACTGCAAGAGACTACTTCAGGATGCAGGATCAGCTTGTTGATCTTAATCTAAAGCTACTTGAGGCTGAAAACACTGGAAACAGAGATGCAATAAGCAACTTCCAGGCAAAGATTTCAGCATTGAAGAGTGAAATTAACAGGAATTTCTCAAGTTACAGATTCGCAAGGCGGTTTTTCAAGAAGAGAACAGAGAAGCCCTTCAGGGAGGCTGCAAGGAGGAGAGGGATCGAGCTTCTCGAAACCGTCAACATTTCTGACCCGGTTAGGGTATACGATGCATTTCCCCATGAACTCAGTGGAGGAATGCAGCAGAGGGCCATGATCGCAATGGCCCTTTCGGCAAACCCGAAAATGCTAATTGCAGATGAGCCAACCACAGCACTTGATGTAACAACACAGGCACAGATTCTTGACCTTATCCGGGACCTCAGGACTTTCACAGGATCTTCTATCCTGTTTATCACCCACGACCTGGCTGTCATTGCCGAAATGTGTGACAGAGTAGGTGTTATGTATGCAGGGAACCTGGTTGAGGAGGCGCCTGTAGCAGACATCTTTTCAGATCCCAAGCACCCTTATACCACAGGGCTCCTTGCCTCTTTGCCAAGGATCGACCAGAAACTAAAGCCTGATGAGAAGTTGCCTTCAATTCAGGGCTCGGTGCCAAACCTTATAACACCGCCATCAGGATGCAGATTCCACCCGAGATGCCAGTTTAAGATGGAAATATGTTCAGTTAAGAAACCGAAACTGGTGGATCTAGAGGGGCAGAAAGGCCGTAGGGTGGCCTGCTTCCTGTATTCAGAAGAAACGGAGGAATCTTATGTCCCACAGTGAGAAAGAAAAAATTCTGTATGTTTCCAGATTAAAAAAATACTATGATATTACAGCACTGTTCAGAACAACTGGATACGTTAAAGCGCTGGATGATGTTTCCTTTTCCCTCAGGAAAGGAGAGACTCTTGGTATCGTGGGAGAAACAGGCTGTGGAAAAACAACCATGGGCAAAACCATACTCAGGTTGTTCAGGGCTACTGCAGGAGACATATTTTTCAACCTTCCAAAGGAAGTCATGGATCAGATAACTGACCTCGAGGACAGGGCTCTGGATCTTGATAGCAAGGAGAATCCTACGGAGAATGACCTGGAAGAACTGAAGAAGATTCTGGAGGAACTTGAGCCTCTAAGGGAGAAATATTCACTCACCAGAATGAAGGATAAGGATCTGAGGAAAATCAGGGCAGACATTCAACCTGTTTTCCAGGACCCATTCGGTTCCCTTGACCCAAGGAAACTGGTCAAAGACATTATCTCCGAACCAATGAAACTCCTTTCCAAGATGTCAGGTGAAGAGATAGATGAAAAGCTTAATTCGCTCATTCAGGAAATTGGTCTAAGCGAGGACCACCTTTACAGATTCCCGCACGAGTTCAGCGGTGGCCAGAGGCAGAGAATCGGTATTGCAAGAGCACTTTCAATAGAACCAAAGATGCTTGTGCTGGATGAGCCGACTTCAGCACTTGATGTATCAGTTCAGGCTCAGATCCTCAACATAATGAAGGATATTCAGACCAGAAGGGACATGTCTTTCCTCTTTATTTCACACAATCTAAGCGTAATAAAACTGATGTCCAACAGAGTTGCAGTGATGTATCTTGGCAAGATTGTGGAACTTGCCGACACTGATAATCTGTTCAGTGCTATGCTGCACCCTTACACAAAGGCACTCCTGTCAGCAATTCCAGTACCGGATCCCAGCAGGAAACGTGACAGGATCATATTGGGAGGAGAAATCCCGAGCCCTTCAAATCCACCGCAGGGTTGCCATTTCCACCCAAGATGCCTTGAGGCCATGAGAACATGCGGATGGTCCCCAAGGGATATGGAGGAACCGCTGAAGCAGATGTTTGATGAATACAGGAATCCTGAAGCTGCTTCTATTCCGCAGATCAGTGAAATCCTCCTAGATGAGGCAGCCCTCACAATAGATGTCATCTTCAGAAGCCCAGTTAGCAATGAACACCTGGAGATTGTGCGGAACCTGGTTGACAAGGAAAAAACCCTGCCAAAGAATGTAAGGTTTGAAGCAATATCATCAATAGAAAAGGATGCCTCCGGCACAAGAATACAGATGAAGATGATCAAGCCTTCCACCCCTCACCTTCGGGAATACAGGAAGGACCATTTCGTCTCCTGCCTTCTATATGAGGGGGAACAGGCCAAAACCGGTTCAAAACATGTCGAAACAGCTGAAAGTATCCTACAGAGATGAGCCTAATCCCCAGGATAAGGAGCTGACTTCAAAAGACCTTACCAAAAGAGGTCTTTTTCTTTATATTTTTGATGATTTTTTCCGGGGCTTCTACTTAGTAGGGTGTGTTTTCCTTGATGGTGTCCTCATTCCAAGTATACGATTCATTCTTCCTTACAGCGGATTCGATCTGTTATCCATAGTTCCGAGTTCTCTAAATCTACTTTATACAATCTACGTGGTGATGTTGATCATTTTCCTTGAATTGCTTCTAATTTACCTTGAAATAAAAGGCTTCAGGAGGATCTGGAAAAAAGGAAGCCTCATTGCCATGGAGAAGGAAATAAAGAAACAGAGCCCATAGTCTCTTTCTTTTTCTAATTGCTTCTGGCCTTAGTTATGGAAACTGCAAGGGCTATGGCACCAACCACCACTACAAATGCACCTGGAAATCCCAGGTAGTAATTGGAAGGAATATTGCGGGGGATATTCTGCTGAGCTAGAACAGTTACATTGAATGGTGATATGTAATCAGAGCTGAGGACCATCTGGAAATTCTGGGAACTTGAATATGAACCGATGTGAACTACAGTATTCTCGGTTGCATTGCCGGAGAAGGCAAAATTCTTTATTACCACTGGAAGGCCATTTTCTTCAACTTGCGCGACAGTATATGCTGTGTAGTGCACGACTGCTCCATTGGGAATGCCTGTAAAGCTTATGTTGAAAGGAGAGCCGGAAAGCATTGAGAATTCTACTGAATTATTCTGGCCACTTCCCACTAATGCTTTTGAAGTAGTGTTGTTCTGGTAGTAATAAATGCCCTGGATCTGAAACGATGAGATGACCATTGATATTCCAACTAGGAACACGAAAATTGCTACCTTGAACAATCTGCCCTTCAATGCACTATTCAAGAGCCTGATGTATCTGGCTCGCCTCGGTTCTGTGGCATATCTGACCTTTACCAATGACGAGTAATAGGAATCCAGTTAAAAAAGGCTTATTCAAAAGAAAAAAATAAAAGAAAAATTAAAAAAAATTTAATTTGGCCCTAAGGGCCAAGATTTAGACCTCAGTTGTATGCCAGCATGTTGTACAGGAACCCTGCGCCTGACTCCATGATATTCA
>JAJZKS010000109.1 GCA_021850835.1 Thermoplasmata archaeon | reverse complement strand
TCAGCTGGAGCCATATAGTTCCCAGGGGCGCACTAAATGAGAGGAAGGGACTGGGTATGGGCAATTTCGCTGATTTCAGTTGCCATCGCTGCAGTCCCCATCATCTTCATCCTCTACTACGGATTTGTTGTATTCCACTCCGCCATGGGCCTGAGCGGCACGGTGTTTGTGTCCATCGCGGTAACCATTGTTTCCTCAGCACTCGCTGCATTCATCATATTTCTGGTGTTCACTCCCCTTGCATTTGAACTGTCCCGGAAGTCGCATGCTGTCTGGGAGGCAGTTTCAGACCTTCCCGCCTCCATTCCCCATCCCATTGTGGGAATTGCCTTTCTATTCATTGGAAGCCCGCTGACTCCGTTTGGAAGGTTCCTGACTTCCATAGGGTTCGGGCTTTTCAATACGCTTCAGGGCCTTGTCCTTGCCCTGAGTTTTGTTGCCATGCCCATTTACCTGAGATCAGCGCAGTCAGTATTCGCTTCATCCCCGGTTGAACCTGAAAATTTTGCCATGACTCTCGGGGCAACCCGCATGAGGGTGCTCTATTCAGTACTGGTTCCCGGGGCTTCCCGGGAAATCATATCCTCCAGCCTGACAGCCATGAGCAGGGCTATGAGCGAGTACGGATCAGTGGCCATCATAGCCAATTATGTTCTCACCTACCCTTTCAATGGTGCCCAGGCTGTTTCTGTAGAAATTTACCAGTCTTACGGATATCTTGGCCCAGGTGTAGCAGTGACTTCCTCTGCCCTCATGATACTGTTCTCCCTTGCCATAGTCATCGCAATAAGGTTTGTGGGGGGAGGGAACCTGGGCTACAGGAACAGGAGAAGGGGATCTCCGGGGAGGAAGCACTAGATGATTGAGGCAGAGTTTAAGCTACTGCAGGGAGAATTCGAGCTCAGTGCACGTTTCCATGATGAAGGGATCACCCTCCTGTCGGGTGAGAACGGTGCGGGGAAATCCACATTCCTCAATGCGCTGGCAGGATTCATCCCGCTCCAGTCGGGCAGCATAAGTATCAATGGAAGGGATATTACAGAAGTTGAAGTGCAGAAGCGTGGAATAGTGCATATTTCACCAGGTTCATTCATTGGCAACCTCTCAGTTGACAGGCATATTGCCTTTCCTGGAAAGCCTGATGGGGATCCCGGAAGGATCAGTGAACTGAAGGAGAGTTTCGGGATAGATTTCTATGGAAAGGTAGGGAACCTGAGCATGGGCCAGAAAATTCGCGTTTCACTTGCAACCGCCTTTTACAGGAGGCCAGAAGCAGTTCTCATTGATGAGGCCCTCTCTAGCCTCAGTGATCCATTTGGTGTCATGGATGAAATAAGGAAACTATCCACTTCACTGAAGGCGGACGTGATACTGGTCGCCCACTCACTGCCGGATATCAGGGCAGATCATTCATACAGCATTGCCAATGGCATTATGCAGCGGGCATTCTGAAACACTTTTCAACTGCCAGCTTCAGAGAGAAATTTGTTTGCTTCTTCAAGGAGTTCTCTCTGGTTGTCGTATCTTAATTTTGACATGCACTGCTCATAATCCAGCCACTGGAATCCAGTGTGTTCAATGGATACTTTGGGAGATTGGTTTTCCAGTGCCCTGCCAAGAAACATAACAAGCCTCTTGTGTATGAGTTCGCCGCTTCCACGTTTCTTTGCATACTGCGAATAGGACAGTGACCTGTCATCTGAGGTTCTGGGAGGTGCACGGAACCAGTATTCTGATTCTTTCCTGAAACCGTGGATAGGCTTTACGGTTAATCCCGTTTCCTCCAGGGTCTCCCTCTCAGCAGCTATCTCTTCTGATTCTCCCGCCTCTATGTGCCCCTTGGGAAAATCCAGGAAACCTTCTCTCCTGTTCAGAAGCAGGTATTTCCTTGTGCCTTTCTCTTCCTGAAAAACCACTATTCCGCTGCTGACCTCTTCCTTCATGCAATCTTCCATGCAGAATTCATTTTAACATTTGTGCAGGAGGAAAATCAAAAACCTCATGCCTTAGCTGAAAAAAGTGCAAAATTGGAGCCTGAGTCAGTCCAGCATACTACACTTTCCAGGCCGGCCTCTTCCAGTTTTGTCCTGAAATCGTCAAGGGAATACTTGTATGAGTTTTCAGTGTGTATGGTCTCCCCTTTCCGGAAATTAACGGACACGCCGTCAAGTGATATGATCTGGTCCTTTGTGCTTTCCAGATGCATCTCAATCCTTCCCTTCTTCTTGTTGTAAAAGGCTTGGTGGCGGAATGCAGACCTGTCAATACTGCATCCGAAGGTGCGGTTTATCCTTTCAATGAGGTTTTCATTGAACTCGGCTGTAATGCCGCTTGAATCGTTGTATGCACGCTCAAGCTTTCCGATGTCCTTCTTCAGGTCAACACCGATGGTCAGGGTATCCCCGTGTGACATTACCTTCCTGCAGTTGCCAATGAATTGTGATGCTTCCTCCGGCTCCATATTACCGATGGTCGATCCCAGGAAGACTATGCTCTTCCTTCCCTTTATTCCCAGTCCGGCCATAACATCGTAATTGGTGTAGTCTGCGCAGACTCCCTTTACCTCCAGTTCAGGGTATGCTGAGGAAATGTTCTTCACTGCAAGCCCAAGGGCTTCCCTGGAAATATCCACAAGTATGTATTCCACAGGGGACTTCACTGATCTCAGTAGGATTGCACCTTTGGACCCGTTGCCGCCCCCAAGCTCTATAATTGTGGACATTTCACCTATGTAATCTGCGATGCCCGGCCCCTGCTTCTCAAGTATCTCTATTTCAGACCGGGTCGGGTAGTATTCTTCCAGTCCAGTTATCCTGTCAAAAAGGCTTGATCCCCTTTCATCGTAGAGGAACTTTGGGTCTGTTTCCTTGGGATCCTTCAAAAGGCCCTGAAGGACCTCAGTCCTGAAGTCAGAGAGTTTTGGCTTCAGGTCTATAATCGGGTTAGTTCCCATTAGCTTCATCCCTTGAAAGCCTCATGCCTGAAAACTGCCACCTGCTTCCAGGCGCATAGAAGTTCCTGTAGGAGATCCTTGAGTGGCCTCTGGGAGTGCAGAAACTTGACCCCTTGAGCACCATCTGCCCGGACATGAACTTGCCGTTGTATTCGCCAAGGGAGCCTTCCAGCGGCCTGAATCCAGGGTATGGCAGGTAGGCACTTAGGGTCCATTCCCATGCGTTGCCCATGCCGGTGATTCCTGAGGTTTTGTTATCTGAAACTGGCGCAAAATATCCCGCTTCGAGCCAGTTTTTTTCGTCCCAACCCTGTGAGGAGGCTGCGACCTCCCACTGGGGCTCAGTTGGCAGCTTTGCGTTTTTCCATCTTGCGTAGGCGTCTGCCTCATAATATGAAATGTGCAATACCGGTTCATGAAGATCCAGTTCCTGCATGCCGTATAGTGTGAAATAACGGTAATTTCCACTATTAATTTCCCAGTAAAGTGGCATTTCTATATGATTTTCCAGCCGCCATTCCCACCCTGAAGAAAGCCAGAATTGCGGTTTCCTGTAACCGCCATCCTCTATGAATGCAACGAAATCCCCGTTTGATACCGGGCGGCTTGAGATGGTGAAAGGAGGGACAATTTCGTTGTGGGCAGGCATTTCATTGTCAAAGGCAAACCCATGGCCGTGGAATCCAATCCTGGCTGTCTGTTCCTGGAAACCTGTGAAATTTTCTACGCTTCGTGACGAGGCGGGTTTCCTGCCTTTTGCATAAGCCGGCCTGTAAGGCGACTGGTAAAAGTTCCTCTTGATATCCATTAGTAGCAGCTCCTGGTGCTGCTGTTCATGGTTGATGCCAAGTTCCACCCTTTTAAGGGCTTCAAGGTTATCGCCCTGTTCATTGAGAAGTTCCCCCAATGATTCCTCAACCTGCTTCCTGTAGTCAAGCACCGATTCCAGGGAAGGCCGGGAGATGGCCGATCTTGAAGGTTTGGGAACAAATTCACCTATAGTCTCATAATAGGAATTGAAAACATAGTCAAACCTTTCATCAAATTGCCTGTAGTTCCTGGAGAATTGCCTGAGAATGAATTTCTCAAAGAACCAGGTTGTATGTCCAAGGTGCCATTTTGGAGGGCTAGTATCCTGGGTTGCCTGGACCATATAGTCATCCCTGTCGAGGGGTTGGCACAGCTCTCTTGTGAGATTCCTGGTACTGATGAATTTTCCCAGGATGCCCTGAGCGTCTAGAATTCTTTCTGGTCCAGCGTCATACATAAGTACAGCCCCTCTGGGCACTCTGCACTATTTCATGGCTTTCATTGGTCATAACCTTTTCCAAACGTGCCGGCAGAACAGAATGTAAATAATACTGCCAAATCTATCCGATGATAAGCGAAAATGGATCAGGTGGACAAGAAAATTCTTTTCAACCTCCTTAAGGACGGGAGGATTTCCCAGAGGCAGATAGCTCAGAATGTTGGAATATCTGCACAGGCCCTGGGGTACAGGATTAACAAGCTCATTTCGGACGGGGTCCTCAAGGGTTATTCACTCATTGTAAGCCCGTTGCTTGACGGGAAGGTTGAGGGTTTCGCTGCATTCAAATCTGACAAGGAATACAACGGTGAGGTGTCTTCCATAACCAAATGCCTTGAGGAAATAACCCTTTACGGCTTCAGGGGAGACCGGGTGGAAGAGGTGGAAAGGAAGATAGCTGAAGCGGGCAGGGAACTTGGGGACCCTGTCATGAAGTATATTCCTCCCACAGGGCAGGTTGGAATGAACCTCAACAGCAATGACAGGGAGATCATCAGGCTCCTGAGAGAGGACCCGAGGATGTCTGTCACGGATATTGCTTCAAAGCTGGATCTCCCCTACATGACGGTGAAGCGCAGGCTAAACCTGCTCATCAAGAACCGGCTCATTGGAGTGGTGTCCCAAATAGACCTGTCCGGCGGGGATGTTGTAATATACTCAATATTCTCCCATGCTGTGAATGCCCTGACCCAGTTGCTTGAGCCCCAGACCATATTTGTCATCAGGGATGCCACCGCCGGTGTGCTATTCTGCTACTCAGAGAACCTGAAGGCTGCAAAGGAGAGCATATCCAGGGTCAGGTCCGTGGACAGGAACGCTGATGTGATGGTACTTTACGAATACCAGTTCTTCACCTGAAACCACTGTGATAAACCAACAATTTTACAACCATCGGGAGATGCCAGTGCATGCCTAGACCCGGACCAATGCTTTCGCTGGCCAAGGCCATTCGATCATTCATATTTTCATCACTTGCAATTTCCATCCCGTTTTATGTTTCATTTCTAGGTTACAGTGCCCTTTACACTTCCATAATAGTGCTAGTGAGCCTTGGAGTGTCGACGCTTTTCCTTTACCTGTTCACCGCGGCTAAGATGAGGATAAAGACCAAACTTGCCCTTCTTTCAGTGCTTTTCAGCGTATCTCTGCTCATACTGTACATTGGCAATGACATCTACTTCCTCATACTGGCAATGGTCGTGGGTGCGCTTTCCTTTGCGGGCAGGGATCTCACCACAAACCAGTCCCTCGAACAGTACACCATCAGCCTTTCCATAGAAGACCAGCACAGGAAAACCATGATGTTCTCTCTGTACAACTTCGCTTCCTATGCAAGCGGTGCCATTGCCAGCGCCTTCCTGTACTTTGACACTGGTGTGAGTTTTGAAACCATATTTCTCATTGATTTCCTGCTGTCACTCCTCCAGGTGACCATATACCTCTGGCTCAAGTTCCCGGACCTCAAGCCCAAGGCCCAGAAGCAGGCAATAGCCGATCCTGAGGTGAGAAGGAACGTAAAAACGCTTGCAGCGCTTTTTTCAGTGGACTCCCTTGGGGGCGGGCTGGTTAACACGGCAATAATCACCCTGTGGTTCAAGGTTGTTTACGGCATAAGCCTCTCCGGAGCCGGCCTGATATTCGTCATTGTAAACATTGTCACAGCCATTTCAGTTATCCTTTCGGGACGCATTTCCAAGGGTATAGGCCTTGTGAGGACAATGGTATATACGCACCTTTTCAGCAACGTTATGCTCTTTCTTGTACCGGTATTCCACAGCCTTCTCATCAGCGAAGTCTTCCTGTATCTCAGGCAGACCACCAGCCAGATGGATGTCCCTCCCAGGGACAGCCTAGTGAACACCATGATCCCAAGCGACGCCAGAGTTGCAGGGAATTCGATTTTCCTCGGCGTAAGGAATGGTCTCCAGATACCTGGCCCAGGCCTCGCGGGCCTCCTGTTTGAAGTATTTCCCGAAGGGGTGTTCTTCTCCGCTGCGCTCATTAAGATTGCATATGACGTCGCATTCTT
>JAJZKS010000002.1 GCA_021850835.1 Thermoplasmata archaeon | reverse complement strand
AGGTGATACACTTTGCCTCCCCTATCTGCATGTCAACTATAGATACAGCTTGCTTCCAACGCTTTTCAGGTTCGGGCTGGCCAAAGAGTTTCCTGTTATAGAAGTCGAAGTTTTCGTTTTCCACCTCGCTGTGAAGATAAGGTGCGGCAAAGTGTATCACCTTCCATTTCAGATAGACCTTCCAGTCCTCGAGCGGGGTGCTCTCCAGCAGTTCTCCCAGCCCGGCAAAGAATTCAGGCTGGCCCACAATAACATATGGCACCTCCGGGAGGGAGATTCGCTGGAAATAGGACCTGAAGTCAATGTGGCTGGATATTTCAGATATTCTGTTGAAGTGGACAGGGTTATAATTCTTCTCAGGATCTCTGAGTTCAACCGGAGTCCTGCTTGACTTTGCCATTCTTTCCTCTATCCCATAGACTGCCTGAGAAAATGAGTCGGCTTCCTTTTCGGGGATGCCATAAAGCCTGAACATTTTGGAAATGTGTTCCCTGTACTGCTTCCGCACGTTGTCAAATGGCTCCTCCAGGTAATAGTCCCTATTGGGAAGTGAGATTCCGCCCTGTGACAGCCTGAATGCGTAATAATCACTGTTCTTGTCATCCGGGCTAGAATCAAATGAAAAGAACATAGATATGCCCTGCCTATGTAGCTCAGCAACAACATTTAAGATCTCTTCCTTGGTTCCTATTTGCTCTATTCGTTCAATAAATGGATCAATGGGCTTGAATCTAATCTTTTCAATCGTTTCTGTATCCATTGCTGAAAGGTAGAATTTTCCTACCTGCTTCCTCAGTGGGTCATGATCATCTCCCAGGGCACTCTCTTCAAGGATCATTCCAAGGATATACCGGTTCCACTCAACCAGCTCAACAGAGGAGCCCCAGAATGATTTCTCCGGAGGTATGGGGTGGCCATCTATCCATTTTCCATTTGAATAACGGTAGAAGTCCTCAAGCGGATCGATGCTGTGATCTATGAATTCAGTTGAAAACCTTGGAAACTCAGGCTTCTCATCTTTTCCTATCTTGTAAATACGCCCTTTGGCAGATTCTGCACTCATCGATGCAATAAGACTATAATCTAAAAAAACTTGTTTGATCCTTTGCCCATTTTCCGCCAATATTGGTTGGAATTGAATGATGTGCTTAATTTGAAATTTATAGCCTGAGCAATGATTTTAACCTTTTTCTCGCTTCCTATAAGGTCATGATAACTATTGATGGCAACAGCCTTACTGTGGAACAGGTTCTTGCAATAGCCAGAGATTACGAGAAGATATCTGTCTCAGAATCTGCCATGGGAAGGATAGAAAGTTCCCATGATTCGCTTTTGAAGATTGTTTCCTCTGGGAAGCGTGTTTATGGCGTAACAACAGGCTTCGGTAGCCTGCTTAACGTAGATGTGGAACCTGGTGACATAGTAAAACTGCAGTCCAACCTTATCAGGAGCCATTCTTCTGGCTATGGGGCTAGGTTGGATGTAATCCATGTAAGGGCAATGATGGTTGTAAGGCTGAACAGCCTCTGCAAGGGCTATTCTGGGGTTAGCCCAGGGCTCATAAAGTTCCTCTCCGACATGATCAACAAAAACATCCATCCTGTTGTCCCAAGGTTTGGATCAGTGGGAGCCAGCGGGGATCTTGCTCCCCTAGCACATATTGCACTTGCAATGATGGGCGAAGGGAAGGTAATAGATGGAAATGGCGAGATAGATTCAAGCGAGGCCCTCCAGAAAGCAGGAATGGAAACATATTCCTTTGGAGAAAAGGAAGGTGTTGCCTTCATAAACGGAACTTCAACGATTTCAGGAATATTGTCTGTGGAAACTGCACTTTCATACAACTTGTTCAGGAGCGCCTTGAACTCTGCTTCAATGGCTTTTGAAGCTTTGAGGGGAACAGACAAGGCATTCACCCCCTGGGCAATTGGAACCCGGGAGCACGCAGGACAGCAACTGGTTGCTTCTGCAATGAGGGAAATCCTTAATGGTAGTGCAAATGTGAAGATTGCCGGCGAGAACAAGGTCCAGGACCCGTACACCCTTAGATGCATTCCTCAGGTTTACGGAGCCGTTCTAGACACCTTAGATTATGTGAACAAGGTCATAACAACTGAGATAAATTCTGTCACCGACAACCCCCTGGTAAATGGCGATGAATATGTTTCCGTGGGGAATTTCCATGGCGAGCCTGTTGCATTTGCATGTGATTTCCTCGCCATAGCACTGACAGATATGGGTAACATGATAGAAAGGAGAATGGCGAGGATCACTGACACCAATCTCAGTGGCCTGCCCCCTTTCCTAGTTGAAAAAAGCGGATTCAATTCGGGCTACATGATCCCGCAATACACTGCGGCAGCACTCTGCAACAGGAACAAAACACTCTGCACCCCATCATCCGCCGATACAATACCAACATGCGCTAACCAGGAGGATCATGTGAGCATGGGGGCCAACGCTGCACTGAAACTCATTGAAATTGTGGAGAACCTGCAGACCATCATTGCCATAGAATTCCTTCTCTCAACACAGGGCCTTGAATTTATAGGTGAAAAAATTTCACCACATGTTGAAGGCCTGAAAAACGGCATCCGCAAGCATGTAAAGAAGCTCACTGAAGATAGGCCAGCCACACCTGACATTGACACCATTGTGGGGCTCACAGAGAATGGAGAACTTGCCTGGAATGGTAGACTGAATTAAATATCTGTTCTCAACTCTTTTATATGTATTTATTTTAAGGTGTCGATGCCAAAGGCAGAAGAAAACAAACTAGTGGCAAAAGCCAACAGAACCTTCGAGGAGTCCTTGAAGGAAGCCGGCATAAAAGGAGCAGTGGCCGTCATAGCAGACGGCGTGGAAATGGACATAAGAGACACTCCCACTGCAGATGTTAAGATCCAGCCGGTTTTCACTGAGACTACAGAGGGATTGAAGGTCTTAAGGCACTCAGCCGCACATCTTCTTGCAGAGGCAGTACTGGAATTATACCCTGATGCCAGGCCTAATGCTGGCCCTCCAACAGAGGACGGCTTTTATTACGACATTGACATGAAGCCAGTGAACCAGGAGGAACTGGAACAGATTGAAGGCAGGATGAAAGCCCTTGCTGCAAAGAATCTCAGGATCGAAAAGCACAGGCTTTCAAAAAAGGATCTGCTTGAGAGGTTCTCCCACAATCCCTACAAGATAGACAAGATCATGGATAACGTAGAGGATAATGGCTATTCCACAGTCTACTCGCAGGGAGAATTTGTGGATTTCTGCAAGGGGCCGCATGTTCCATCCACGGGTTTCCTCAGGTCGATCAAGCTGCTGACAGTGGCAAGCACGCACTACAAGGCGGACGAGAACAGGCCAATGCTGGTGCGCATCTATGGTACAGCTTTCCCTGACGACAAGTCCCTGAAGGAATTCCTTCATAACAGGGAAGAGGCCATGAAGAGGGATCACAGGAAGATAGGCCAGGAAATGGACCTGCTTGTTTTCAACTCTGAATGGGCACCAGGATTTCCATTCTACACACCTAATGGATTCACATTGAAACAGGAGCTTACAAACTTCATGAGAAGCCTTAACACCCTCCACGGTTGGCAGGAAGTTGCCACCCCCCACATATTCAAGGACCTCATCTGGAAACAGTCCGGCCATTACGCAAAATACAAGCCCAACATGTTCCTGTTTACCCTCCCAGATGGTGACAATTATGGGGTTAAGCCCATGAACTGCCCCGGCCATGTTGCCATATTTGCTAGGGAACCCAAGAGTTACAAGGAACTCCCGGTGAAATACTCGGAGCCAGGCACAGTTTACAGATATGAAAAATCAGGTGAAATGGGGGGACTGACAAGACCAAGAATGTTCACTGTGGATGATGGCCATGCATTCCTGAGGCTTGACCAGATCATTTCTGAAATCAAGGATATTATATCAATGATCAAGGAAACCTATTCGACAATACTAGGAGAGCCATCCCTGACATTTGACCTCAGCGTAATAGACAAGGAAGCGCCGGAAAACTACCTCATCACATACAGGTGCAGGGATTGCGGCACAGAGGCGGAGGCCAGAAAAACTTCGATGGCAGAGGAACTTTCATGCCCGAACTGTTCCTCCAGAAACCTTGAGCCTGACTTCACAACATGGGACCAGGCCACAGATCAACTGAGACAGGCCCTGGACGAGGAGGAGATTTCCTATACAGAGAACCCTGGAGAAGCTGCATTCTACGGCCCAAAGATCGATGTACACGTTAGGGACGCCCTAGGAAGATCGTGGCAGCTTTCCACCATACAGGTAGACTTCTTCATGCCAACAAACTTCGGCCTTTACTACATAAACAGCGAAAGCAAGCATGACCGTGTCATAATGCTTCACAGGGCAATATTTGGATCATACGAAAGGTTCATGGCGATCCTCATTGAGAACTATGCAGGCAAATTCCCCACATGGATGTCTCCAATTCAGGTGTACGTGGTTCCTGTGAGTGAAAAATTCCAGGACTATGCAAAGAATGTCCATGAAGAACTCCTCAGGAATGAAATCAGATCAACCTTTGACAACAGCCAGGAAACCATGAACAAGAAAATCAAGACCATCAGGCCAAGGAGGCCATCTTACATCGTGGTTGTTGGAGAGAAGGAGGAAGAGTCTGGTACGGTCTCTGTCAGAAACAGGTCCAATAAGCAGAATGTGCTGAAACTTGATGAATTCATTGCCTCACTGAAAAGTGAGATAAAAGGCCGCGTTATAGACCAAACTATTTAATTCCAACAAATTTTTTCTATTTTTAATTTCAATATTGCTCCTGTTATTATCGTATTGGAGCACACAGCCTCTCCCCTGACATTATCTGACGCTGTCCCAAGCATGGAAGGAAGTGGACCCAAACAACATAATGGGCCATGGCCACAGGAAGCCCATGAGGATTCCTGGCTAAAAAACCAATAGACAGGGGAAATGCGTTTTATCTTTCCAGAATGCAGCAGATAGCAAATCTGTCGCCGTCAAAGAAAACCTGTTTACCCGGGTTATTTTCAGAGTATTTGGTCATGAAGTTGTCCATTTCCTCGAGTGTGAACCCAGATCCCCTTACATAACGGTGCAGAACCTTTACTTTTCTCAACAAAAGAAAATGGCAGGCAAATATAATAAATTTGGGAACCTGCCTTCAGGCAGGGGAGGGTTGTGCACCAGTGACTCTCTCTATGCTCTCAATAAGCTTTGGAATGACTTCATAAAGATCGCCGATGATGACATAATCCGCATTCTTGTTCATTTCCGCGTCAGGGTCCTTGTTAATTGATACAACCACCTTGCTGCCCATCATTCCCACAATGTGCTGTGGCTGGCCTGAGATTCCTGCTGCTATGTAGAGGTTTGGCCTTACAGTCTCTCCTGTCTGGCCAACCTGGTGTTCCCTGGATATCCATCCGAGGTCAGCAATGGGCCTTGTAACTCCAACCGAACCGCCAAGCATATCTGCAAGTTTCTTTATGAGCTGAAGCCCTTCGGGTTTCCCCATTCCAAGGCCGCCGGAAACGATCACCTTTGAGCCTGTGATGTCTTCCTCATTTTTCAGGTTGAAAGAAATGATGTTTTCGTTCAGCTGGTTCTTCTCAAGCGTTACTTCCCTGACTTCAACCTGGAATTTTTTCTTTGGATCGGGATCAGGGGTTGCAAATGTCCCAGGCCTTGATGTTGCCATCTGTGGCCTGTGCTTTTCGCACCTTATCTCAGACATGGTGCTGTCACCATAGTCTGGCCTCCTTGCAAGAAGGATTTTAGTGTCCGGTTCAACATCAAGATCCATGCAGTCTGCGGTCAACCCGCTCCTAACCTTTACCGCAACTCTTGCGGCCAGGTCCCTTCCGTTCTTTGAGCCGGGAACAATAAGGATGTTTGGCTTCTTCTCGTGGACCAGGCCAGCAAGGATATCACTGAATGGCTTAGACCTATACATCGCAAGATCCTTTGAATCAAATCCATAGACCTCATCACAGCCATGCATGCCAGCTTCCTGAGCCATGCCCTTAGTGTTCTCGCCGATGACAGCACAATAGAGCTTCTCATTGGTCTTGTCAGCCATTTTCCTGCCTGCCCCCACCATTTCAAGTGCTGCCCTTGTAAGTGAATTGTTGAATGAGTCAAGATAAACCATGACCCCTTTGTATTCGGAAACATCCTGCGGCGGCTCCGCCTTTTTCATTTCTGTCATTTCAATTGCCCCCTTGCTTGATTATGCCAGTTTCAACAAGCTCTTTGACGAATTCATCAATCTTGTCCACTTCGATCACCTTGCTCTTTCTTTCAATTGCGGGGAACGGAAGCATCTTTTTCACAACGGTTGGGGATGACCTCAGGCCAACCCAGTCGGCAGGGAGGCCGATCTCCTGGAGGGACCAGACGATTATGCCCTGTTTCTGGGCATCAAGCTTCCTCCTCAATGTTGCCCTTCGTGGAACGTTTGAATCAGTTATGACTGTAACAACAGCTGGCGTGGGGATCTTTACAACCTCAACCCCCTCTTCTAATTCCCTTTCTGCAATTACGAAACCATCCTCGTACTTGCATGACCTTGAATAAGATGAGAGCTCAGCCTCCAGGAACTCTGCAACGCCCGGGCCAACATGGCCTGTGCTTGAGTCAGAAGTTTTCTCTCCTGCAAATACGATGTCTACTTTGCCCAGATGCTTTATTGCAGCTGCCACTGTCAGGCTTGTTGGATATGTATCAGAACCTGCAACAGCCCTGTCGCTGATGAGAACAGCCTGGTCAGCTCCCCTGGACATGCACTCGAGCAGGAAAGGCTCGGCAAATGGTGGCGCCATGGTCATGACGGTGATACGCGCATCATGTTCATCTTTTATCTTCAGTGCAGCTTCGAGGGCATTCTCATCCGCCGGGTTCAGAACGTTTGTAGCCATTGACCTGTTCAAGGTGAAATTCACCGGGTCAACAAAAACTTCTTTTCCATCCGGAACGACCTTAATCAGAACAACGAGTTCAAGTGCCATTTTGATCACCCATACTTGTACTTGACACCGTGCGCGCCTTTGGAATTTGTCCAGGAGACGCTTCCGTGTGAGCAGGCCACTATACAAGTCCCGCATTCCACGCAGTCCTCATACTTGAAATTCAGCTTTGCATCTATGAGCGTGTAGCATTTTGCCGGGCAGGCGAATGTGCAGAAATGGTCAGGGCAGATCTCGCAGATGTCCGGCTTGACTGTTATGTGAGCATAGCTCTTGTCAATTTTGTAGTTGAGTAAAGATAGCCTGTCTTCTATTTTCATGTTGCTCATCTTACATCCTCCTATACATCCTGTAGCCCTCAAGCAGGAGTTTTGAACTCTTCAGCCCAGAGGATTTCAGGGCTTCCTTTACTATCTGGTTCATGTGTTTCTTTGGCTCGCCGTCCTCCATCAAAAGGCCAAGCATTACTTTCTCTAGAACGTTTGGCATCTTCTGGTGGACAAGGCTTCCCCAGGTTATGTCCCCTATGCCTTTGAAAGTGTGCATATCCTTGAGGACGAAGCTGTTCATGAGTTTCTCCTCATACTTTGAAAGTGACTGTTCTGAAATCCCCGATCCTGCCTTCGCTTCCACTATTGTGTCTGCCGCAGCTATTCCGGATGCTATTGCATAGTTCATTCCCTGCAGGATAAGCCCATTGCTGAATGAGAAGCCTGCTGCATCCCCGGCAATCATATATCCATTTCCATACAGTTTGGGAATTGACGCAAGGCCGCCCTCCTGTACCATATGGGCGCTGTACTCATCCACCTTTCCATCTTCAAGGAGCGGTGCGATTGATGGGTGGTTCTTGAACTGCTCTATGATGTCAAATGAGTATGTTTTGTTATTTTCCCTTAGATGTTTCATTGAGATAACGGCACCAAGGGATATGCTGTCCTTGTTAGTGTAGAGGAAACCTCCGGCTTCAACTCCGCCCTCGAGGAACCCAAGCACATATTCTCCTGCAAATCCTTCCTTCTCCCTGAGATTGAACCTGTCGTTGATAGTTTTTTCTGGAAGCTTTATTACTTCCTTGACTCCAATTGCCACGTCCTGGTCCTTGAGCGGCGGCCTGATTCCCGAATCAATAGCCACTCTTGGGTTTGCCCCTTCTGCCAGGATTACAGAGTCCGAGGTTATTACGTCCCCATCCTGCTCCACGCCAATGACCTTATTCCCTTCAAATGCGAGCTTGTCCACGGTGACTCCAGTAACAACTGTGGCTCCGGAATCCTTGGCTTTCTTGTTAAGGAACTGGTCAAACTTTGTTCTTAGAACTGTATAACCTGTTTTGGTTTCGCTGAATTTTGAACTTCTGAAATTGATATCAATACTGGAATCCTTCGTCAGGAAGCCTACTCCCTTTGACTTAACAAACCTTTCGAGGGGTGCAGTCTTTTCCCAGTCAGGCATAACGCCAGCCAGTGAATTGCCCCAGAGTACCCCTCCGGAAACATTTTTGCTTCCCGGGGGATCGGCTTTCTCCACTAGAAGAACATTAAGCTTGTTTGCAGCCAATCTCATTGCAGCAGAAGTGCCAGCGGGGCCTCCGCCCACTACAATGGCGTCAAATTCACTCATATGCGGGACATCGAAAGTGAATTAAAAACGTTTTTCCAAAAATGTTACATTGCGCATAGTCGCAATGAAACAATAGGTCTCCAATTTAAAGTCAATAAAAATTGTAGAGGTTACCATATATGGCAGTGATAGATTCCGCTTTGCTTGAATATAGATGCATCTTCACTTTATATGGAACTTCATTCACTTTATGGGAATATGCACTGGTGGCCGGGTGATTCAGAGGATGAAATAGTTGTGGGAGCAATACTCACCCAGAACACAGCTTGGTCTAATGTAGAAAAGTCCCTGTCCAGGATCAGAAAGCATGGGCTGATGTCGCTTGAAAAGCTTGCAGGCATGGACAAACCGGATCTGATAGGAATGATAAGAAGCTCAGGCTTCTACAATCAGAAGGCAAGAACCATCATTGAAGTCTCCTCAAGAATTTTGCAGGGCTTTGGTAGAATAGAAGCAATGAAGAGAGAGCCTCTTGGCAAACTTGCGGATTTTCTGGAACCCATTAAAGGCATAGGGCAGGAGACCATGGACGCCATTCTTTGCTATGCGCTTGATAAACCGGTTTTTGTAGTAGACAAATATACAACAAGGCTTCTTGGAAGGCTGGGGGTAAAGGATGCCTCAACTGTTGCTGAAATCAAAAAATATGTAAACAATTCAGTTGGCGAAGATCTGGAGAAACTGAAGAATTTTCATGGCCTTATCGTCAACTTTGCAAAGGAGTATTGCAGATCAAAGCCACTCTGCAAAAGTTGCCCATTATTGAAAAAATGTGATTTTGGTTTGACCAATTCAGATTAAACGGAAATTATGTTTCCGTATCCAATAAGTCTCCACCTGTTGGAGATTCTCCTGCCGACAGCTACTCTTTCACCTTCAAAGGCTGCCACGGGGTACTTCAGGTTTATTTCAACCTTGCCGTCCCTGACATTGCCCACCTGGCCAACAGTGTTCGATGTCCCTACTGTGAGCATCAGGTTTTCCTTGGACCTTATGGGATCAACCTTCTGCTCCTCCTGGAACCCTACAACTCTCTTGAGCAAATGGGAGTCAATGGTCAATGAAAAAATTGTTGGAGGGACCTGCCCAACTTTTCCCACAATACGTCCTGTAAAGGAATCCCCCTTGGTGAGGAACGGATCCAGAGTGGTGCCAACTGCAGCAAGACCTCCCGGTCTTATCCGGTCGTAAGAGCTCTTTCCTGCCATAAGGGATGTTATGGTTGTAATGACATTCTCCCAGACTTGCTTGCCTCCTTTTGCCATCTGGAGGCCCGGAACGATTTCAATTTCATCTCCAACTGCAAGTTCCCCTTCAACTAGGGAGCCACCTAAGACCCCACCTTTCATTTCACTGGGCAGTACGCCAGGCCTGTTAACATCGAATGACCTTGCAACATACATCCTTGGTGGTGCACCTGGGTCGAATTTGGGATCTGGAATAAGCTCTTCAATAGCCCTGAAAAGCGTGTCGATATTAGAATTGTGATAGGCGCTCACAGGTATTACCGGTGCATTCTCAGCAGAGCTTCCCTTAAGGAATGACTTGATTTCATTATAGCTTTCCAGTGCCCTTTCCCTAGTAACAAGGTCAATCTTGTTCTGCACAACTACAATGTTCTTTATCCCCATTATGTCCAGGGCAGTAAGGTGTTCCCTTGTTTGCGGCTGCGGGCATTTCTCGTTTGCAGCAATAACGAGAAGTGCACCATTCATAATGGACGACCCGGAAAGCATTGTGGCCATGAGCGTTTCGTGCCCTGGGGCATCTACAAATGAAATGACCCTATCGAGTTCACAGTCACCGTTTGTCTTTTCGCGTGAGTAGAATTCTTCCCCTCCTGGGCCCCTGCACTTGTACACCGACGTTTCGGCATAACCAAGCTTTATGGATATGCCTCTCTTGATTTCCTCAGAGTGTATATCTGTCTTTGTGCCGGTCAGTGCCTTTGTGAGGGTACTCTTTCCATGGTCAACATGACCAACCATTCCGATATTTACGGAAGGCTGAGGGAGCTTTGCCATTTTATTCCTTCTTCTCTTCCTCTTTTGGCGCTTCCAGAGGGTTTGGGCCATATTGTGTAACCTTAAGGTTCAACTGTGCCACATCTGCCCCAATAATAGAACCCCTGAATGTTACTCTCTTCCTGTATCCGTTTTTTGCCCTTTTCCCTTTGTTAAATATCCTGAGGATCCTCTTCCTGCCGGATATCTGAAGGTCAGATTTCATCGGGAAACCATCGTTTGTGCTTCCCCCTGTAATCTTGAGCCTGTATCCCGGAAGCTCAAAGAATATGCCGTCCACTTCATCTCCAATCTTCCTCCCAACTAGGGAATTAAGATTTTCTGGAGTAACTTCCTTCTTGTATGTTTTTCCACTCTTGCCGTCAGCAATGATTGCAACTGAATTTGCCATAATTTCCTCTCTTGGACCTATGATATTGTGTTGAACTAGGTTCTTGCTTATGCCTATCTCATTAATAAAAATGTCTCACATTGCACCTTTTGTAGAAAATTGTTTGCACAGAACTATATGGAAATCGTTAGAGATTGATAGGTTCAGTCCTGATTCCCGCTGACTATTTGTTCACACTTAAATATCAAATTAAGATTTCTCCGGGATAACGTTGATTGCTCTTGGGATAGAAGGGACTGCTCACACCATAAGTTGCGGGATTGTTGACCAGAAGAATATTCTCAGCAACGTTTCCAGGACCTACCATAACCCCAATGGCGGTATCCATCCGAGAGAAGCGGCACAGCACCACGCTGACAACGTAAAGGATGTTATTGATGGCGCAATGCAAAACGCTGGGCTTCGGCTCGATGACGTGGATCTTGTGGCATATTCCAGAGGCCCGGGGCTGGGACCTTGCCTAAGAATTGCTGCCACAGCTGCTCGAACGATTTCTGTGAAAGCAGGCAAGCCAATAGTGGGAGTTAACCACCCCCTTGGCCATGTTGAAATTGGAAGGAAGGTAACGGGCGCATCAGACCCAATAATGCTTTACGTTTCAGGCGGGAACACCCAGGTGATATCTCACTCCAATGGGCGATACAGGGTAATGGGGGAAACTATGGACATTGGGCTGGGAAATCTCCTTGACAAGCTTGGTAGAGATATAGGATTCCCGTTCCCAGGAGGGCCGCAAATAGAGAGACTTGCCCTGCAGGGAAAAAAACTCATTGATTTGCCATACTCAGTTAAGGGTATGGACACTTCATTCTCAGGCATTTACACTGCAGCCAGAGAACACCTGAAAAAGGGAGAAAGTCCTGAGGACGTATGTTTCAGTGTTCAGGAATATTCATTTGCAATGCTCCTGGAAGTTCTTGAAAGGGGGCTTCACCAAACATCAAAAGATGAAATACTGCTTGCGGGAGGGGTTGCCAAGAACCTCCGTCTCAGGGAGATGATTTCAGAGCTCTCAGCGCATCTTGGAATAAAAGCCTACCTCACTGCTGATCAGTACTGCATGGACAATGGCGCTATGATTGCACAAGCTGGGCTTCTTATGTACAAGAACGGCCACAGGATTGGACTGGATGAGGCTACGGTAGACCAGAGGTTCAGGATAGACCAGGTTGAAGTGCCGTGGATACCAGATTCCGGAAGAAATATTCCGGAAAACCGTGGAGCTGAATCTGTAGTCAGCATCACCGAATACCGCGGCAGAGAAACTGTCACGAAGATGCGGATCCCCAAGACATACAGGAACCTTGAGCTTGACAACAACATTAGGATTGCGAGGATGAGAAACGAGCTAAGCATCATACTTAAGGGAAGGGAAATAGGCATTCCGTTTCCCGGTGTATATGATGTTGACCCTGTTAAATTTTCAACTACTTATGAGAGAATAACAGGAGGCACCCTCAGGAATTATATGAAGGAACGGGACAGCGTTGAAGGAACCATTCACCAACTGGGTTCCTATGTCGGCAAAATGCATTCAGCTGGCATAACCCATGGTGATCTGACTGTATCCAATGTGCTTGTTGCAGAAGACGGAAAGCCTTTCTTCATAGACACAAGCATGGGAAAGTCGGATTCTGAGATTGAAGACATGGCTGTGGATGTTTACCTATTTGATGAATCCCTCAAAGCTGCCTCCATTAGGGCAGAAACTGAGATGTCCACATTCAGGAAGGGATATCGGGAAAGTTTTGCCAAGTGGAATGAAGTCTTTGCCACGGTTTCTGAGCTTGAAAGGAGGAGGCGGTACGTCTGATTAAGTTCGTGACAAGCAATGAGCATAAATTTCAGGAGATATGGGAAAAACTCAAAAAATCCAATATTCTAATTGAATGGGCAAGGATGTCCTACGAAGAAATACAGGCTGACGAGACCTCAGAGATATCAGCCGACAGCGCCAGGAAACTTGCCCCCTTCATAGAAAGCCCGTTTTTCCTTGAGGATACTGGACTTTACATAGACTCCCTGAATGGTTTCCCTGGCCCCTACTCTTCATTTGTTTCCAAAAAGATAGGCAACCGGGGCATCATAAGGCTTATGGAGGGTATGGGCAGATCTGCGAGATTCGTGACTGTAATCACATTATGTGCAAACGGTGCGTTCCATCAGTTTACAGGTACGCTTGAAGGCAAAATCTCACTTGAGATAAGGGGCGAAGGCGGATTTGGCTTTGACCCCATTTTTGTTCCATCCGGAGAGGGGAGGACCCTTGCAGAAATGACCATTGACGAAAAGAACAGTATTTCGCATAGGTCAATGGCATTGGAGCAGTTGGTTTCATTTCTTTCAAATGGGAACTTATGACATGTTGTTGAAACCTTTAATCGATGGGATTAAATAATGCGGTTTTATGGTTCAACGAAACCATGAGCAGATCCTGGAGACAATACCAGTCATATATTTACCTCGCTTTTCTCGCACTCGGCGCAGTCATACTCATCATGACGATTAATGATCTTATAGTGAACAACCCTGCCTTAAAATCCTCAGGGTTCACCCTTGTCTCAACTGGTGCCTGGGAGACATGGATCTTTGCAATCGCTCTTCTAGTTTCCATCATCTTTGCATACTATTTTGCAAAAGTCGTACAGGAGACCAAGAAATTCCACTCCCTTGTGGACAGTTCTAGCAAACATAACTTCGTTAAGAACCTGAGAGACCTGCAAAAAATTGCCAGGCACCTTGGGCCCAGATATGAAGGGATCCTCAAAGAATCCATGGAAAAGTGGAAAGTGAAATAATCCATTTTTAAATTTTAAATATAAGGGAAGAGCAAGAAAAATACTACTGGTTTATGAGGTCCTTCACGAACTGCGGAAGGCTGAATGAGCCCCGCAGGACGCCCTCATTAAAATATCTGCCAGATTTGATTTCCCCATTTCTTTGCATTGGTTCGTAGTCAAGCCCCATGGTAAAGGACCAGAATCCGCTTGGATATGTTGGTATGAAGGCTGTGTAACTTGCTACTTTGGAGAAAACCTTGCTCATTCCGCCGTGAGCCATCTGTAGGGCCTTGGGTTGGTAAAATGGGGAACCTGATTGTGTAACCACTATCCCATCCTCTGAAAGCACTCCCTTAATTGCCCTATAAAAATCCTCCATGAAAAGGCCTTCGGCGGGGCCAACGGGATCAGTTGAATCAATAATGACCAGATCAAATTTCTCGCTTGTGGTCTTGATGTATTTAACGCCATCTTCGATCCTGAGGTCAACCTTCTTGTCCTCAAATGACTTATAAAGATCATAAAAATGCTTCTTGCAGACTTCCACAACTTGTGTGTCGATCTCTACATTAACAACTTTCTTGAAGCCCATCTTAAGGAGCTGGCCGGCTGTTCCCCCGTCACCTCCGCCTATGACGAGAGCGCTTTCAGGTGCTCGCCTGGCAAGGTAGTATGGCACCATTGTTATCATTTCGTGGTAGACGAATTCATCCCTTTCTGTCAGCTGCACGGTGCCATCTATTGTCAGCAGCTTACCGAAGTCATAAGTATCGAAAACGTCAATCCGCTGGAAGTCGGTCTTGACTGAAAGCAATTGGTCCTTTACCCTGAAGGACAGTTGCAGATTGTCTGAATATCTCTCTGAAAACCAGTTTTCTATTAACTTCACAATCACTTCAATAGGAGGATTGTATTTAATCCTTTAACATAGCGTGCCTGATTATTCCTATAGACAATTTGTTCCTCTATTGAATCAGATCATGGTGGTTTGGAAAATGAAATCCGAGCATGCAACTGATGAATAAAGAAACAACGACTCACTGTATTCTCAATTATAATGCACCCCCACTGAAAATCTAGATTTCTTGTAACATTAGAAAAAAGGGACTTTACAAGCGCCAGGCTCCCCAGATCACAACAAATAAATATAAAAAATAAACAAATTAATATTCCATAATTTTTATCATAAATTCAGAATATCAGAAAAGTCAACAATTTCTCATTTGCAGAAAAAATGCAATACAAATATTTTAATAGAACTAACAATATTATCATAGAGGAGGGATGTCATGGTAGGAATAAGTGAGCTCTCTAAGACAGTATCTAAAAAGACTGGCACAACCCAGAAGGTCGCGAGAAACGTGATCAAGACCTTCTTGGACACTGTAGTCTCCGAGGCGGACAGAAACAGCAAGATTAACCTCGCTGGATTTGGAATCTTCGAGAGAAAGACACAGCAGGCCAGAAAGGCAAGGAACCCACAGACAAAGAAAATAATCGAGGTTCCTTCCAAGAAGAAATTTGTCTTTAGAGCATCAAGCAAGATAAAATACAAGTAATCTTTACTTGAAAAACCTTTAAAATTCTAAATTTTTTCAATTTTTCATATTATATGGAACGTAACGTTATCTGCATATTGCTTAAGGCTGACGGATCGTCGTTTCAAGTAATTTATAGTGATTCTCCCTAATGACAATCCCCAGTTCCAGGTAAGATGTCAACAAAAATTAGCCCCCACAGTTCCTTCACCCCCTTATTGATTTCTAAAGTTGGATTAAAAGCACCTGGCTCCAGCCACATAACATGTTCAAGCTCCGCAGGTTCGGGCAGGAGAATTGGATAGGGATCAAAAAGCCCTTAAAGCTGGGAAAATTTCTTTTTCCGTTCCTTTGAAGTATAACCTGTGAGTTTCTCTATAAGGTCATTAAAAAGCCTGATGGTCTTCAATGGGTCAGGATTTCCGGCATCGTTCTCAGTGTTCACTGCCAGATTCTTCCCCTCCCTATATATTTCTATGCTCTTGATTCCGGGAAGTGTGCAGTAAACGTGTCCTTCCCTCAATTCCCCATTGCCTGCTGATTCCTTTGTCCTAGCAAGGAGTTCAGGAGGTTCAATTGAAACTCCTTTCTTGACCGGATATGTTCTTGCCACTTTTTCTCACCTTAAGTTACCGTTTTCTTGGCTGCTGCTTTCTTTTGGTATTTCTTTGATAGGGCCCTCAGATAAATGAGGTTCATGTACTGGGCATCATGCTCAAGCAAAGGAGAACTTGAGATTATGGTCATGTCTGAATCATAATCTATCAGGGATTCAGCAAGAGTTTCAAATTTGAGGTCCCCGTGCTTGATTGCAGTGAGCTTTTCTTCATTGTGGTCCTGGTATTCAACACCTGCGAATTCTGTGTAAAGGTCTCCCTTTGAATATTTTGAAAATTCACTTATAACCGCATCAAAGTCCTTGACTTCGATAAGTGATCCTGCGTTTATTGAGTGAATATGTGGGAAATTAAGGATCGGCTCTATGTCTTTTACTTTCTTTGCAAGGGAAACAAGTTCTGTTGTCGTCCCGAAAATTTCCGTTTTTCCAGAGGATTCTACACCTATGAACGGATATCCATGCTCGGGGGAATATTTCTGTGAGAGATCGGAATAAATGTCAATTGCACGCTTCAGACTGTCCTTCTTGTTGCCGAAATAAAAACCGGTATGGGTTATGACCCTGTGGGCAGTCATTGCTTTCCCTATCATGAGGGTCCATTTCAGGTGATTATAGGATTTGTCTCCCATTTCATCCTCCTGAAGGAGTTCCATGTAGTATGGCGCGTGCATGGAAAGTTCTACATCTAATTCCTTGGCCAGTTTTCCACCATCCATTAGGTCGTCATAATTTCTGGCCATGTTCCAGAAGAGTTCCTGGACGATATCATCCTCTTCTATGACACTGTCTATGCCAATGCCAACATAATTGCCATCCTCATCCTGCCTGAGAACATCGACTATAATTGATGATTCAATATCTCTTGGATTCATTCCTGCATATTCTATCGCAGGACTTTCTTCAACATTTACACGGAGAAGTTGCACCTCAAGGGCGTTCAATCCTAGATTGTGGGCGTCTTCAACAGACTCAATAAAAGTTCTCCCTTTGCTGGTAAGAGGTATCCCAGCTATTCCAAACCTGATCATAAAGCATGAGCAAATACCTAAAATGTATATAAGTTTTCCAACAATCCCTTTGTCGTTAAACGCAAGAGTTTTGCGCCTTTTCAAGCCCGGTTCAGCATCGAATAAGTTATATAGCATCAAACCATTCAATTTCGATGGTGATTAATCGGAAAATAGACATTTCCCCTATTATCTCCATTGATATTTATTCAGGTGATTACAGTGAATGTAGATCCAAATTTAACAAAATATCTAATCAAAGCAAAGATTTCTACGGACGGGGTGGTTGAAAAACCCGACGTTGTAGGAGCCATATTCGGACAGACAGAAGGGCTCCTCGGTGACGAGCTTGACCTAAGAGATCTTCAGAAAAGCGGTAAGATCGGAAGAATCGAAGTCGAAATAGACAGCAAGAAAGGAAGGACAGACGGTTACGTTTTAATACCGTCAGGTCTGGACCAGGTTGAAAGCTCAATTCTGGCAGCATCCCTTGAGACTATAGACAGAATTGGCCCATGCAAGGCTAAGGTCGAAGTTGAAAACATAGAGGATGTAAGGATCCAGAAGAGACACAAGATCATCGAAAGAGCAGAGGCCCTCTACAAGAGAATGAGCGACAGCGGCAAGAGCGTTAGCGAAAGCATTGTTGCATCAGTTAGAGAAGAAGTGGAGAAGGGCGAGATTGTTACTTACGGTGAAGATAAGCTTCCAGCTGGGCCTGCAGTTAAAGACTCTGATTCAATTATTGTTGTGGAAGGCAGGAGCGATATTCTCAACCTTCTCAGGTATGGAATCAAGAATACGATTGCAGTGCAGGGAACCAATATCCCCAAAACGGTCCAGAAACTTTCAAGAGAAAGGACAGTAACGGTGTTCCTTGACGGTGACAGGGGAGGAGACCTTATCCTTAAGGAAATGCTTCAGGTCGCAGAAATCGATTTTGTGGCAAGGGCTCCACCTGGAACCGAAGTCGAGGAACTTACCTACAAGCAGATTGTTAAGGCCCTGAGGTACAAAACCCCCATAGAACAGTATTTGTCAATGAGGGGAATGTCAGAGGAACTCAAGGAACTGACTGAGAAAGCAGCTGTAGAATCTGGCCAGAAACAGCCCAAACGCGGATATGAAGAAGCGAAAAGCATTATAGAAATAAAGACGTCGAAACAGGAAATCGAGAAAAAGCCTGAGCCGCCACAGAGGGCCCCCGAAAGGGAAGAGCCTGTTCCTGCCCAGCAAATCCTGGAGGAACCTGAGGACGTACCTGGCAAGGTTGACCTGACAAATCCAAGATCCATAGAGAAGAAAGGGGCAAACCTCGCCAAAGACAAACTGACTGAGTTATACACGAAAGATGGCATCATGATAGGTTCTTACCAGGTTTCAGAGGCCGTTGACAAGATTCAGGAATCTGCTGACGGTGACACAATAATCACCGGAGGCGTCATTTCCCAGAGACTTATTGATGTGGCATTCAAGCAGGGCATAAAGAACATATATGGAGCCAAGCTTGGGCACATCACAAAGAAGCCCACAGAAATCAGGGTTATTTCATGGGAGCGCCATATATAAACAACGATTACAGGGATGCGTCCGATACCTCGCAGATAGCCATTCCCGCCAATCCCCTTGATAGGGTGATTGGCCAGGATGAAGCTGTAAGGATGGCACAAATTGCTGCGAAGCAAAGGAGGCACCTTCTTTTAGTAGGCCCGCCTGGGGTTGGCAAGTCAATGATCGCGCAGGCCATGTCATTTTACCTTCCAAGGCCTAAGCAGGAAATCAGAGTCGTGCATAACCCCCAGTACCCTGAAAGGCCATTTATAGAAATCAAAAACAGCGACCAGATAAAGGTAGAGAAAGAGGAACAAAACCTGGTTGAGGGAGAGACCATAGACCCCAGGGATGCCCCACTCAATGTTGCAGAGAGGCTCAATTACAGATGCCCCCGGTGTGGTTACTATTCACTCCCAACTGAAATGGTTTGCCCTAACTGCAGCAGCCCGAAGACCCAGCCAACTACCCAACAGGGCCCATTTGGCGATGTGTTTAACGTCATTGGGGCAGCTTTTGGAGTGCAGAACAGCACTGACAAGGTGACGTCTACAAGGAGGGTCGGAGAACGGGAGGAAGTAATAGTTTACGAAAAATATGGGGACAAAATCCGCGTCCTTGACGAAAAGACCCTCGAAAGGCGCAGGAAGATGGAAAAGAAGAGCCCCAGCAAGGTCATAATCCCCATTGACAGGAACCCTTTTGTGCTTGCCACGGGAGCCAGCGAAACAGAACTTCTGGGGGACGTCCGCCATGACCCCTATGGAGGGCACCCACAGCTCGGAACGCTTCCATACGAACGTGTCATTGCCGGTGCAGTGCATGAGGCACATGAGGGTGTGTTGTTCATAGATGAAATAACGCATCTGGGTAACCTTCAGCGATTCATCCTCACAGCCATGCAGGAGAGAAGCTTTCCCATCACTGGAAGAAATCCGCAGAGCGCAGGCGCCAGTGTTAGGGTTGACAAAGTCCCGGCTGAATTTATATTAGTGGCTGCATGCAACATTCAGGACCTCCAGTATATTCTAAGCCCATTAAGATCAAGAATAGTTGGAAGCGGTTACGAAATGCTCATGGAAGTCGCAATGCCGGATACCCCGGAAAACCGGCTTAAGTATCTGCAATTCATCACTCAGGAAATCATTTCAGACAGAAAGATACCCCATATGGAACTCGCGGGTGCTGAGTTGATCATCGAGGAAGGCCTCAGGCGTGCAAGGGAGATAGACCACAAGGAGAGAGCCCTCACCCTTAGGCTGAGGGAACTTGGAGGCCTTATAAGGGCTTCAGGTGACATTGCTGTGGCATCAGAAAGGCACCTTATAGAAAAGAATGATGTTGTTGAGGCATTGAAGATGTACCTCCCGGTTGAGGAAAAGATAAAGAAATATTATGGAAACCTTGGAGCAGCCATGTCCTCTGAGAATACCCTGTCCCAGAGTGGCGAAAACTACTATATGAACTACCACAACTACAGGGAAGACCGTTCATACGACTAACCTGGACCTGTTGGAAAGACAGTTTCAAGCAAAAATTTAATTATTCCTCATCCTAACACACCTTGGATTAATAAAATGAAACTTCAATACCAGCTTGAATTTGAGGACCCACAAACACATTTTGTCAAGGTAACACTGAACGTTGAAGACTTCACAGAAGATGCCCTTTATGCCACGATTCCGGTCTGGGCACCAGGCGCATATGAGATTTATGATTATTCAAGATTCGTAAGGCACCTTCATGCCTTCTCAGGAAAGACTGAACTTGAAGTGTCTAAGAAAGACAAGTCCACCTGGAAGATTGCTACAAAGGATGTGCACTCTGTATCAATCATTTATGAATTCTATGCCAATGAACTCTCCGTCCACACATCGCATGTTGATTCTACGCACGCCTACTTTAACGGGGTAAACCTTTTCATGTACCTGGAGGGTTACAAGGACCAGTCTGTTGAACTTGTTATAAAGCCTTACAAGGACTGGAAGATTTCCACAGGCCTGGAAAGACTCAATGACAACAGGTTCAGGGCAATAAACTATGATATACTTGCTGACTGCCCCATTGAGATTGGCACGCACAGAAGCCTTTTCTTCACGGTAGATGGCAAGGAACATGAGATTGTGCTCTATGGCCATGGAAATGAAGACGAGGAACGCCTGAAAAATGACCTGAAGAAGATAGTGGAAGGTTTCCTGAAGATTTTCGGTAAGCTCCCGTACAAACGCTACGTTTTCATCTACCACCTCTTTTCTGGGGACGGGGATGTCATGGGAGGCCTTGAGCACCTGAACTCCACTTCAATAGATGTGGACAACTTTGTTTTCAGCCCGGAAACAAAATACCAGAGATCATTCCTTTCTGTCACAGCGCATGAATATTTCCACCTGTGGAATGTCAAGAGGATCAGGCCAATTGAACTAGGCCCATTTAATTACAAGGAAGAGAACTACACCAACATGCTGTGGATGGCAGAGGGTTTCACAAACTATTATGCTTCCCTGATTCTCATGAGAACGGGCCTTATAGACAGAAAAGAATACCTCAGGCATCTTGCTGAACAGATGCTGTTCCACGACCTTATGCCTGGTTCGAAAATCACTTCAGCATACGAATCTTCGTTTGATACCTGGATTAAACTCTACAAGCCCACACCCAACAATTTCAACAGCTATATTTCATACTACCTTAAGGGCGAACTTTTAGGCTTCCTGCTCAACACCAGAATCATTGAAGCAACAGGTGCACAAAAGTCCCTTGATGATGTCTACAGAAGCCTGATGGAGAAATACAACAAGGATGGCAAAGGATACACTGAGAAAGATGTGCTCACTGCGATAAAGGATGTCACGGGCACAGATTTCACTGAATTCTTCCAGGCTTACATCAAGACACCAGGGCATATTGACTTCGCGGAAGAGGTTAAGAGGCTTGGATTGAACCTGAAGGCCTCATACAGAAAAGTGGAGGATAAAGAAGTCCTGGAGAAAGCCTACCTTGGGCTTCTTGTTAATGCGGAGGGGGGAAGATTTGTTGTGTCATCAGTTGTAGAAGGGTCTCCAGCCTTCTCTGGAGGAATAAACCCTAAGGATGAACTCGTTGCAGTTGATGGGTACAAATTCACAGACAGGTACCTGAAAGAAATCAGGGAAGAAATGAAAAAACTCAGAATGGATTGTTTCTCTGACCGCAAACCGGGTGAAAAGGTCAGGATTGATTTCTTCAGAAGGGGACGCCTCATGAGCCTGGATCTGACATTTGCAAAGGCTCCGCCGGAAGTGTATGAGATTACTGAAGAGGAAGGGCTGGCCGGAGAAGCCAAGAATTCAAGTGTTAAATATTTCAGTGCATAGTATTGAACTGGTGAGTATTTATATCTTGAACAAATTAATGCCTGATGCTTCTAATCCTGGAAGAATACTTCAAAGACCACCCAATTAAGAAAAAAATTGTAGAGGGACTCTACAACAGGGGGATCTCGGTCAGCAACGGAAGATTCTATACAAGCAACATCGAGATTTCCATAAGTGAAGTCGCAAAGGCTTTTGGAGTGAACAGGAGAACCGTCTACGATACAATAAAGATCATTGAGGGAACCCCTGGAGTCAGGGAAATTATGGCCAGGATCAAGCCATTTCCGGATATCACAGACATATCCCCCTTAATGGGAGACCAGGTTGTCACCCTCCACATATGCCCAGGATATTTTTCGAGGGCAATGTCTTCCCTTGTTGATACGGTGAGACGGTACGGCTCATATATAAAGGAAATTTACGGGAGGAACCTGAGCATGGATGAGACAGTCCTGCGTGCCATATTTTTCAGGACTGTTCCGAGGAAAATATTCGATGACCTGGCAAAGATAGAGGGCATTGAAAAAATAGTTTTTGACTCGCCGGGAAACGGGGAAGGGGAGATTATCTGCACGACATGCGATGTCAGGATCTGCCCAAACAAGCTTTCCACCGGTGTTTACGAAGAAACACTTCGTGAAATGTAATCGGGAAAACAAAAAGAGTTAAATACTGCAAATCATACTTGTCTTTCGTGGAGGATCGGCGCAGCCTCATAGTAAGACACATTTTCGATCTTCTCACAAGAGAAGGTTTCAGAGTTTCAGACCCCATGCCAGGCGGAGCTGCAGGGTTTGACATGATAGCAAAACGTGAAAGGTTGAGGCTGATCATCAAGGTTCTCCAGAACATAGACACTCTGAGGAATTCCAGCGCAATGGAACTCATCAGGATATCGAAGCTTACTTACGCGGCCCCGCTTCTGGTAGGAGAAAAAGCCGGAGGCGGACCCCTGGAACATGGAGTCGTCTATTTCAGGCATAGGGTGCCAATACTTTCCCCAGATACATTTCAGGACTACATTGAAGGGGAGATGCCCTTCATTTCATCGGGCCCTGGAGGCTTTTATGCCTCAATAGATGGAAGAAGGCTCCACCAGAGAAGGGAGGAGCTTGGTTACTCCATAGGATATCTTTCAAACAAGATAGGCACATCAAGAAGGTCAATTTCACTTTACGAATCAGGAAGCGCAGTTACAATAGATGTTTACCTGAAACTCGAAGAGGTCCTTGGTGAAGACCTTTGCAAATCCATTGACCTTGGAGACATTTCCAGGAACTTGGAAATGCCGCCTGAGGAATCTCTTATGGAAAATGGTTTCCTGCTGGAAGTCCTGAACCTCATGATGAGGCATGGAATGGATTTCCATCCTGTCAGGAAGTTTCCCTTCGACGCAGTGATGAAGGAAACGATTGAGGAATTCTTCCTCATAGGCCTGCTTGAGTCACTTGACCAGAATCTTGTTAAAATCAATGCGATGAGGAATATCAGCCAGATCTTTGAAAATGACTCCTTTGTAATAAGCAAATTGCGCACTTCGAGGGAACACCTTGGAGGGTGCCCGGTGATCAACCTCTCGGAACTCAGGGAAATTCAGGAAAAGGAGAAGTTGCAGACACTTATTGAAAAGAGAACGCTGGCATAATGTTCAATAAGCTATACAAAGAGAGGAGCGACCAGGAACTCAATGTTTATTCCGGGGTCAAAGGACTTGTTTCCCATGGGGCTGAACTAAGGGAGCTTATTGGAATACTGTCACCTGAAGTCCTGCTTATTACAATTTCCCAGGGTGAAATTGATGGCCTTGAATCATTCATCCGCGAACCATTCGAGATGAACCTGTCTGATTATGAGATTATATATGGGGTGAGACTCACAAAGTATGGGGGAGTAATGACACCACCTCCCATCTATGTTGAGGCCGTAAAATATCTCATGGATACTGGTAAAACTGGCATAGGGCTGGATATGCCGCAGGATCAATTCGATGTCCTATACTCAGAAACCATGAAGCCGGGCCATCTCATCAGGCATTCCATAAGGAAAAAGAGGATACTTAACTATGATTTCAAGGATACTAATGAGTATGAATTCTCTGAGTCCTGGATAAAGAGGCTGAACGCCGTCAAGGGGCTCGCCAAAGTCGATGATGCAAGGCTCGATTACATGGCGGAAGAAATATCAAAATTCGCATCAATGAGATACGATCCAAAGAACCTTCTGGTGATCGATTATGAATTTCATAGACCTCTTCTGGAAAGGCTCAAAGCAAAAGGGTGGGCCCCTAAAAACCTCTGAGGTACTGGAAAACTATGTAGACTTCCTTGCTCGTCTCCCTGGATGCAGCAACCTTGGTGATTTTGGAGAACCCGAAATGCTTCTTCCAATGGTTGACAAATTGAACAGTCAGATCCCCCTGAAACTGCTTCAGAACCACAAATCCGTCATGCTTTAGAAAAACCTCAGCGAGGGCCATGACATCCTGGCAGATGAGATACGACGAAGAATGGTCTATATCCTGGTTCCCGCTGGTTTTAGACATTGCATCAGATATGATTCCATCAAACCCGTCTATCCCCATGCGATCCATTTCATCCTTAATACGCATCTTGAGTGCCTTGTCCCCAACTCGGCCTCTGATGAATACCGTGTTTTCGAGGGGTTCCATCTTGCTTATGTCCACTGAAAAGACTGTTTTTCCGGTTACGCTTGTTACAATCTGGGTCCACCCGCCGGGAGATGACCCGATTTCAAGAATATTCTGCCCTTCCTTCAGGAAGCCAAATTTTGTCTGGAGCTCGAGCAGCTTGAATGCTGCCCTGCTCCTGTAGCGTTCTTTCTTTGCAAGGTAGTAAAATTTGTCTCTCCTGTCAGGCATTTTCCAGGTTATTCCCCTATGAATTTCTTGTAATCCTGCGGTGAAAGGGATTCCGTCTCCTTCCCTGTTTTCTTAATTTTTACCATCCAGTATTTGTAAGAGTCTGAGTTTACCAGTTCCGGCTTGTCCGCAAGAGCTTTGTTCACTTCGACAACTTCCCCTTCTCACAATTGAATC